>JAEZZU010000175.1 GCA_023418355.1 Pseudomonadota bacterium
TCCTTTCACCCTGTCCACCATGAGCATTTGCTCGCTGGAAGATATTGCCGAGCACACAGACCGCCACCCCTTCTGGTTTCAGTTGTACGTGATGCGCGACAAGGCTTTCATGGAGCGCCTGATTGACCGTGCCAAGGCCGCGAACTGCTCGGCACTGCAGTTGACGCTGGACCTGCAGATCCTGGGGCAGCGCCACAAGGACATCAAAAACGGCCTGTCCACGCCGCCTAAGCCCACGCTGAAAAACCTGATCAATCTGGCAACCAAGCCCCGCTGGTGCCTGGGTATGCTGGGTACCAAGCGTCGCAGCTTTGGCAATATCGTGGGCCACGTAGACGGTGTGGAGGACATGAGTTCGCTGTCGTCCTGGACGGCCGACCAGTTTGACCCCACGCTGAACTGGAACGATGTGGAATGGATCAAGAAGCGCTGGGGCGGCAAGCTGATTCTCAAAGGTTTGATGGATGCCGAAGACGCGCGTCTGGCCGCGCAAAGCGGTGCGGATGCGATTGTGGTGAGCAACCATGGCGGTCGTCAGCTCGACGGTGCACCAGCTTCCATTGATGCACTGCCCAGCATGGTGGAAGCCGCCGGCAAGGACATCGAGGTCTGGATGGATGGCGGCATCCGCAGTGGGCAGGACGTGCTCAAGGCCCGCGCACTGGGCGCGCAGGGGGTACTGATTGGTCGCAGCTTTCTCTACGGCCTCGGTGCCTTTGGCCAGGAAGGCGTGACCAAGGCGCTGCAGATCATCCAGAAGGAGCTTGATACCTCCATGGCTTTCTGTGGCCACACCAACATCAATACGGTGGATAAGCACATCTTGGTGCCGGGTACCTACCCCACGCCGTTTGAAACGCGTTAAACCTGTGTGGTGTGGGGCAGGCAGAGCAGGGCATCCACGCCGGCTACCTTGCCCTGTACCACGCGGTTGCGGATCAGAAGGCTGCCGCCGCAGGCCTGTGCCAGATCACGGCTGATGGTCAGGCCCAGCCCCACGCCCTGCTGACTTTCACTCACAAAGGGCGTGAACAGTTCCTGCTGCATCTGGGTGGACAGACCTGGCCCGCTGTCCCACACGCAAATTTCAACGGCCTTTTCCTGCTGACTCAGACGTATGCCCAGCGTGCCCTGCGCAGGCGTGTGTGTGATGGCATTGCGCAGCAGGTTCATCACAATCTCCTGCAGCATCCAGGCTTCGCCATACCAGGTGACAGGCTGTGCATCGAGCGTGAAGTCCAGTCCCTTTTGAGCCAGCAGGGGCGATTGCTCTACCGCCACCTCCTGCAGCAGGGCGCGCAGATCCACGGTGTCTGCTGCCGTGTGCTGTGTCTGCTGGGCGCGGTTCCACATCAGCAGCTGATGAATCAGGCGGGTGGTGCGCTGTGTGGTCCTGGCAATATCTTGCAGCGCTTCTGGCGCGGGAATATCGCCTTTAAGACCCGCTTCCGCATGCAGCTGCAAGACGGCCAGCGGTGTGCGCATCTGGTGTGAGGCATCGGCCACAAAGCGCTGCTGCTGCTGGCGAGCCAGTCCAATGCGGGCAATCAGGCCATTGAACGCCTGCACCATGGGCTGCATCTCGCGGGGTGTGTGGTGTTCGGGCAGGGGGGTGATGTCGTCGGCCTTGCGCTGCTCCAGCAGGCGTGCCAGTTGCCGCAAGGGGCCAAGCACCATGGTGCTGCCGATCCACAGCGTCAGCAGCACGAGGATCAACAGGGCGCTTTGCTGCCACAGGTTTTGCCAGAGGATTTGGCGACCAATCGCATAGCGGTGCGCCGCATATTCGCCGACCTGTACCACCACATATTGCAGGCCCTGGGCCGATTCCACGGGTTGCCACAGGGCGGCCATGCGCATGGGCTGACCGTGGAGTTCTGCGTCATACAGCTTCAGGCGTGCCGCATGGCCGTTGTCGAATGCTGGCAAACCTTGATAGGGTGGAATGGCGGGTTCGCCGGCCAGAAAACTGCCATCGAGAAAGCTCACGCGGTAAATCAGCGGGCTGCGGTCTGTGGCGGTGAGTGCGCTGGGCATGGCGTCGGCATACATCTCCAGCGCGGCATGCGGCAGGGTGACTTGCAACTCACCATCATCCAGCCAGATCAGATCACCCAGCGCATGGGCGGCCGTGACCAAGAGGCGGTCATAGGCCGTCTGGGCGGTGTGCAGCGCGGAGCGGTAAGACGCCCAGGCATTGACCAGCACCAGTGCGAGCAAGGGAATCGCCATCCACACCAGCAGGCGCTGGCGCATGCTGGGCGTGCGTTCAGGCATGGGCGGTGGCTTGCAGCAGATAGCCCAGGCCGCGCAGTGTGGTCAGTTGTACGCCGGTGCCATCGAGTTTTTTGCGCAGACGGTGGACCACGACTTCCACCGCATCGGTCTGCGGGTAGTGGCCTGCGGGAAAGACCAGGGCCGTCAATCGTTCCTTGGTAACTGCGTAACCGGGGCGCTCCATCAAAGCGCAGAGCAAAGCGTTCTCGCGCGGGGTCAATTGCAGGGGCAAGTCGTTCACATAGCACACGCCCGTGGCTCGGTCCAGGCGCAGTGGGCCGCAGTTGGCATGGGCCGAACCAGAGCCCGCGCGACGGCACAGTGCACGCAGGCGCGCTTCCAGTTCATCCAGGTCAAAAGGCTTGGCCAGGTAGTCGTCGGCACCCGCATTCAGGCCTGCCACCTTGTCTCCCACGCCACCGCGGGCAGTGACCACCAGCACGGGAAGATTCCACCCCCGTGCACGAATGCGAAGAAGTAAGTGCAAACCATCAACAACGGGAAGGCCCAGGTCCAGCATCAGTACATCGAACTGCTCGGTGGCCAGTCGCTCCAGAGCCTGGGCACCGTCACTGCAGTGTTCGACGACCATCCCACGGCGGGTGAGCACACGCAGCAGTGCGGTGCTGAGGTCCAAATCATCCTCGACCAGTAAAACTTTCATGGAAGGTGCGTGGGGCTCGGTTGCTGGGACTACGTAGTTCCCGGTACGTAGTTACCGCGAAGTTACGGGGAAAGCCGCCCAAAAAGGTGGAAACAGGTATTTTGAAAGTAATCTGAAAGTTAGGTGAAGGCAGCAGGAAAGAAAGCCCATTTCAGTACGGTTTGTCCTTTTTATAGTTGAGGCAGTTTAAAAACCACCCGCTCAAAGCGCATAGTGATGACCCTCAAATCTACGACACGTGGTGCTCTGGCCGCGGCGGCTGTGCTGGCTTCCTTCTCTTCGTTTGCCGCAGACGAAGCCTGCCCCAACCGTGGTGATCTGGACGCGCAGTACTGCGACGCCGACAAGGACCTGGTAGCCGACACCCCTACCGATCCCAAGAAGCTCAAGAATCCCAGTACGCTGGTGTTTGCTTTCACCCCCGTGGAAGACCCCGCGATCTACGAAAAGCTGTTCCGTCCCTTCATGAGCCACCTGTCGCAGTGCGTGGGCAAGAAGGTGGTGTTCTTCCCTGTGCAGTCCAACGCTGCGCAGATTGAAGCCATGCGCTCGGGCCGTCTGCACATTGCCGCTTTCTCGCCCGGACCCGTGAACTTCGCCGTGAATCTGTCCGGTGCCGTGCCTTTTGCCATCCGTGGCAATGAGCAAGGCCCCGTGGGCATGAACCTGAAGATGATCGTCAAGAAGGACAGCGCTTACAAGACGCTGGCCGACTTGAAGGGCAAGCGCATTGCGCACACATCGCCTTCGTCCAACTCCGGCAACTTGGCGCCCCGCGCCCTGTTCCCCAAGCTGGGCCTGACACCCGACACCGACTACAAGGTGGTGTACTCGGGCAAGCACGACCAGTCCATTCTGGGCGTGAAGACCGGTGACTACGATGCAGCCCCTGTGGCCAGCGACGTGCTGGGTCACATGACCGAGCGTGGCGTGGTGGGCAAGGACGAGTTCCGCGTGCTCTACACCAGCGACATGTTCCCCACAGACGCCTACGCCTACGCACACAACCTGGTGCCTGAGCTGCAGTCCAAGATCAAGTCCTGCTTCTTCGAATACAAGGTGCCTGCCGAAATGGCCAAGGGCCTGGGTGGCGACCGCTTCCTGCCCATCACCTACAAGAAGGACTGGGAACTGGTGCGTACCGTGGCCGAAGCTACGGGCGAATCTTTCACACGTGAAGCCTTCGACAAGTCGGCCAAGAAAAAATAATTTTTGACAGCTTGTCAGCGGGCCGACGTCTTTGCAGCGTCGGCCCGCTTTGTCGTTTTTGCCAAGGTGCTTGCACAGCACCTGCCCCCAGAGAAAATTTCTATGTCCCAAACCCAAGCTTCCGGCGCGATTGAAATCCAGCGCCTGGTCAAGGAATACCGCAGCGGCCAGCCCGTGCTCAAGTCCATTGACCTGACCATCCCCAACACCGGCCTGACCAGCATCATCGGCCCCTCGGGCACCGGTAAGTCCACCATGCTGCGCTGTATCAACCGCCTGGTCGATCCCACCTCGGGCTCGATCTGGCTGAACCTCAATGGCCAGCGCGTGGACATGGCTCAGCTCAAGGGCAAGGAGCTGCGCCAGGCACGCCGCCATATCGGCATGGTGTTCCAGGAATACAACCTGGTGGACCGCCTCACGGTGATGGAAAACGTGCTGACCGGTCGCCTGGGCTATCTGTCGGCCTGGCGCGCATGGCGCCGCAAGTTCGATGAACAGGACTTTGCCGATGCCGAGCAGCTGCTCAAGGAAGTGGGGCTGGGCGACTTCATCAACCGCCGTGCCGATGCCCTGAGTGGCGGCCAGCGCCAGCGCGTGGGCATTGCCCGTGCGCTGATGCAGCGCCCCTCCGTGCTGCTGGCTGACGAGCCTACTTCTTCGCTGGACCCCAAGACCTCCATTGAAATCATTCAGCTGCTGCGTGAGCAGGGCGTGCAGCGCAACATCCCCGTCATGGTCAACATCCACGACGTGGAACTGGCGCGCAAGTATTCGGACCGCATCGTCGGCATGACCGGCGGCCACGTGGTGTATGACGGCGCCCCTGAAGGTCTGACTGAAGATCACCTGACAACCATTTACGGTGGTAAAGCATGGCTGGAGTAAGTCGTAACGACACTGGCCGCAAGGCCTTTACGCTGGGCTGGGGCCAGAAGGCGCTGATTGCGCTGGCCGTGGTCTATGTGCTGTGGTCGCTGTCCACCATGGGGGTGTCGGCCGAACGTCTGTCTGCCGGCTGGGCGCAGGGTGCGCGTTTCATCGGTCAGATGTTTCCGCCCGAGATGAACAAGATGGACGAGCTGTGGCAGGGCATCAAGGAAACGCTGCAGATCGCCGTGCTGGCCACAGTAGTGGGCCTGCTGCTGAGCCTGCCCGTGGGCCTGATGTCGGCCTCGAACATGGCACCCGCCCCTGTGCGTGCCGTAGGCCGCACCATCATTGCCGTGTGCCGTGCGCTGCACCCTGTGATCAGCGCCATTCTGTTTGTGAAGGCCGTGGGTTTTGGTCCGCTGGCCGGCATTCTGGCGCTGGTGGTGGCGACCGTGGGTTTTGTGGGCAAGCTGTTCGCCGATGCCATCGAGGAAATCTCGCCCAAGCCCATTGAAGCCATCCGCGCGACCGGCGCTTCCTTCATGAACGTGGTGCTGTTTGGCGTGCTGCCCCAGGTGATCAGCCGCTTTGTGGGTTTCTCCACCTACCAGCTCGACTCCAACCTGCGCAACTCCACCATGGTCGGCATTGTGGGTGCCGGTGGTATTGGTGGCGTGCTGTTTGCCGCTTTCCTGCGTTACGAATACAACTTTGTGTTCACCATTCTGTTCACCGTGATCGCCATCATTGTGGTGGGCGAACTGGTGGTGAGCGCTGTGCGAAAGGCCCTCAATGTCTGAGATGCCCACTTTGGCTGCAGCCACCGCTCCCGTGAAGTGGGAGCGCTTTACCTTCGGTCAGCGCATGCTGCGTTATGCGCTGTGGATCTTCTGCGTCTGGGCCATCGTGCAGTCGGCGGCTTCGATCGAGATCATTCCCGAGTTCCTGTACGACGCGCCCGAACAGATGGCCGACATGCTCAGCCGCATGTGGCCCGTGGACTGGGCTTACTACCAGCCGGATGTGCACATCGGCCTGATGGAAACCATTCAGATGGCGACGCTGGGCACCATTTTGTCGCTGGTCATGGCGCTGCCACTGGGCGTGATGGTGGCCCCCAACGTCACACGCAGCAAGCTGCTGAACCTGATTGCCCGCGTGATTCTGGTGACCAGCCGCTCGGTGAACTCGCTGGTCTGGGCCATGCTGTTTGTGGCCATCCTGGGCCCCGGCCCGCTGGCCGGCATGTTCGCCATTGCCCTGCGTTCCGTGGGCTTTGTGGGCAAGCTGGTCGGCGAAGCGCTGGAGCAGATGCCCAAGGGCCCCATCGAAGCCCTGCAGGCCGCAGGAGCGAGCAAGTTTGCGCAGATCTGGTATGGCTACTGGCCCCAGATCAAGCCCGCCTTCTGGTCGGTGACGCTGCTGCGCTGGGACATCAACGTGCGTGAATCCGGCGTGCTGGGTCTGGTGGGTGCTGGCGGTATCGGTGTGGTGCTCAACACCTGCATCGACCTGTTCCAGTGGGACCGCGTGGCGCTGGTGCTGATCACCATCTTTGCGGTGGTGGCCATCGCGGAGATCGTGGTGCTGCAAATCCGCAAGCGCGTGCTCTAAGCCTGATCGCCTGGTGCGAGAAGCCACAGTCTGCAAAGGCTGTGGCTTTTTTTATAGCTGCAAGCGCTGGTATTTCAATGGTTTCAAATATAAAACTATATGAAAGCTAGATATTTCAAGCGCTGGCAGCTATTGATTTTCATGCATCGCCAGACAGCGCGCCCATCTTCGCCATTCAGCGCGAGACGTTGAAGTCCGCGCTTCGTATGCTGCGGGGCATGACTGATGCAATGGTTTCATGGGCATGGCTGTGGGTGCCCTTCACGGTGTTTGCGGCGCTGGCGCAGACGGTGCGCAATACGGCGCAGCGCTCGCTGACGGCGGAGGTGGGCACGCTCTCGGCCACCTGGGTACGTTTTCTTTTTGGCCTGCCGTTTGCGGCACTGGTGCTGGGGCTGCTGTATGCCGTGCCAGCACAGCCGCCGGCCGTGCCGCATTTCAGCCTGTCTTATGCGTGGTGGATCAGCATTGGTGCGCTGTTCCAGGTGGCTGCAACAGCGGCCCTGCTGCTGGCCATGAAGGAGCGCAACTTCGCCGTGGCGGTGACCTTTTCCAAGACCGAAATCCTGCAGGTAGCCCTGTTCGGCGCGGTCTTTCTGGGTGAGCTGCCCAGCCACATGGCGCTACTGGCCATGGTGGCAGCCACCGTGGGCGTGCTGCTGCTGTCACTGCCGCCGCGCGGGCAACTGCTTTCGCTGCAGGCGTGGCTGAGCAAATCGGCCCTGTACGGGCTGGTGTGCGGGGCCTGCTTTGCGATTGCCGTGATTGGCTTTCGCGGTGCAGCGCTGGCCTTGCAGGCGGAGACGCCCTGGCTGTCCGGTGCATGGGGTGTGACCGTGGCGCAGGCCATGCAAAGCGTGGTGCTGGGGGTATGGATTGCCTGGAAAACCCCGCAGGGCATACGCCCGGTGCTGCGCGCCTGGAAGGTGTCGCTGCTGGCGGGCTCCATGGGCGCGGCGGCGTCGCTGGCCTGGTTCACGGCCTATGCCATGCAGGATGCCGCCGTGGTGCGCACGCTGGGCATGGTGGAGGTGCTGTTCAGCTACATCGTCTCGCGGCGCATCTTCAGCGAAAACTTCAGCCTGGCAGAAAAGCTGGGCATGGGGCTGATGGTGCTGGGTCTGGTGCTGATCTGCCTGCAGGGCTGGGGGTAACGGAAGACAATAGGCTGCGTGACTCTGCCTGATCTGCCCCGCCGCATTGCCCATCTGGACATGGATGCCTTCTTCGCCTCCGTGGAGCTGCTGCGCTATCCGCAGCTGCAAGGGCTGCCTGTGGTGATTGGCGGCAGCCGCCATACGCCCGAGCATGAGGCGGAGCTGATCGCCCGCTGGGGTGCGCTGGACCGGATTCCGGTGGAGGCCTTCCCCCGGCTGGGCAGCTATGTGGGGCGCGGCGTCATCACCACGGCCACGTATGCTGCGCGCCAGTTTGGCGTGGGCTCGGCCATGGGCATGATGAAGGCCGCGCGCCTGTGCCCGCAGGCCATCCTGCTGCCCATCGACTTTGTGCGCTACCGCCAGTATTCGCGTGCCTTCAAGGAAGTGATTCTGTCTATGGCCCCTCTCATGGAGGACCGTGGCATTGACGAGGTCTATATCGACTTTACCCATGTGCCGGGCGGACAGGACGAAGGCGGCCGTGTGCTGGCACAGCGCATGCAGGAGGCCATTCACGCACGCACGGGCCTGAGCTGCTCGGTCGGCGTGGCACCCAACAAGCTGCTGGCCAAGATGGCGAGTGAATTCAACAAGCCCCGTGGCATCTCGATTGTGCAGCCGCAGGACCTGCAGACCCGGATCTGGCCGCTGCCGTGCCGCAAGATCAATGGCATCGGCCCCAAGGCCGGTGCCAAGCTGGAAGCGCTGGGCATTCACACCATTGGCGAGCTGGCCGCACAAAGTCTGCCCTGGCTGGTGCAGCACTTTGGGCGCTCCTATGGTGCATGGCTGCATGCGGCTGCGCATGGTGAGGATGACCGCCCTGTGGTGACAGAGAGCGAGCCTGTGAGCATGAGTCGCGAAACCACGTTTGCACGAAACTTGCATGCCCAGCACGACAAGGCGGAACTGGGTGCCATCTTTACGCGCCTGTGTGAACGTGTGGCCGAGGACTTGCAGCGCAAGGGTTATGCCGGACGCACCATTGGTGTGAAGCTGCGCTATGCCAGCTTCAAGAGCGTGACGCGGGAGATCACCATTGATGCCTTCACGCAGGACGCACGCCTGATCCGCCGCGTGGCGGGGCAGTGCCTCAAGCGCGTGCCGCTGGAGCAGAGCATCCGGCTGCTGGGGGTGCGCGTAGGCAGTCTGGTGCACTGGAATGCGCACACGCAGCAGGTGGATGGCGAAGTGGTCACCGTGAGTCGAAGAACCGCAGGAAAAGCCGATCCGCTGACCCTGCCGCTGTTTGAAGAGGGGTGATGTGCGGTGGCGAAAATGTTTTTAGGGCGCTCAATGTAGTGCTGTAAGCAAGTATTTACTGATCTCCTGTGCAGAAGACTGACGAACCATCTGGAAATGAGAAGTTGTGAGCGTATGTGTCTTTGTTATGGGATGATCTGCCGCAGTTGCTGAATGCATCCCGCAGATGCATGAACGCTGTTAGCTTGGAGAAGTGTGTGCGTTTGAACCTCCCCGTAACCCAAAATAATTACGATTTCCCGGGCGATGAATTGCTGGTGTCCGTGACAAACACCAAAGGCGAAATTACCCACTGCAATCCCGCGTTCACTCGCGTCAGCGGCTATCAGTATGAAGAGCTGATCGGGCAGCCCCATAACCTGATCCGGCATCCAGACATGCCGGAAGCTGCCTTCAAGGACATGTGGCGCACCATTGCGCACGGCTATCCCTGGTCAGGCATTGTGAAGAACCGTCGCAAAAACGGGGACCACTACTGGGTGAAGGCCAATGTCACCCCCATCATGGAAAACGGCAAGCCCAAGGGCTATCTGTCGGTGCGCACCAAGCCCACGGCAGAGGAGGTGCAGTCTGCACAGGCGCTGTACGCCCACATGAACGAAGAGGCCAAGTCCGGCAATCTGACCATGCGTTTGCGCGCAGGCAAGGTGCGGCGACTGGGGCTGGCAGGGCTGGGCGCACAGCTCAGCGATATCGACCTGCTGCCACGCATGGTGCTCATGCTGGCCATCATGGGCCTCGTGACCATGCTGCCAGACCTGCTGGGCTGGCAGGGCGCGCAGGCATGGGGGCTGCGCCTGGCGGCACTGGTGCTGGGCAGCGCCTGGATTGCATGGCGCTTCAAGTCCCGCTGTGTAGACGGCATCGAAAAGGCCAATGCCTGGGCAGCCCAGATGGCCAGCTGCAATCTCACGGGCAACTACGACCACAACTACACCGGCGCGGTAGGCACCTTGATGGCACGCCTGCAGCAGATTCAGATCAACCTGCTGGCGGTGGTGGGAGATGTGCTCACTGAGGTGCGTGGCTTTACGGCCATGTCCCATGAAATGAGCAGCAGCAATCAGGACCTGGCCAAGCGTACGGAAGCACAGGCGTCCGACCTGGAAGAAACCGCAGCCTCCATGGAAGAGATTGCCGGCACCGTGCTGCACACGGCAGACATGGCGCAGCAGATGGAGCAGGAAAGCAACCAGAGCAAAGAGGTGGTCAGCCGCAGTGGTGAAGCCATTCAGGAAGTGGGCGTGGCCATGGAGCGTATCCGCCAGTCCTCGACCCGCATGCGTGAAATCATTGGCGTGATTGAAAGCATTGCCTTCCAGACCAATCTGCTGGCACTGAATGCGGCCGTGGAAGCCGCCCGTGCCGGGGAGCAGGGCCGTGGCTTTGCCGTAGTGGCTGGCGAAGTGCGCGCACTGGCGCAGCGCAGCGCCAGTGCAGCCAAGGAAATCGGTGCGCTGATCAACAACACGGTAGACGGCATCAATGACGGCAATGCGCGCATGCAGGCGGCGGGCAGGACCATTGAGGGCATGGTCGAGGCCGTAGAGCGTGTGGGGGCGCTGGTGCACCAGATCAGCCTGGCCACACGTGAGCAGTCACTGGGCATTTCGCATGTGAACGAGGCGGTGGCTTCGCTGGAGGTGATGACACAGCAGAACAGCGCCTTGGTGGAAGAGTCCACCAGCTCGGCAGAAGCGCTGAACGCACGGGCACAAAGCCTGCAGCGGTCGGTGTCGTTCTTCAATCTGACTGCTTCATAAGCAGCAGATGTGCATCATGCGCAAACATCAGGTGCCGTTCACTTTGCGGAGTGAACGGCATTTTTTATGGCAGCGGCCCGCCCAGTCGTGGGGTACCGGGGCGCGGATATGTGTAATGGCCTATCTGTGCAACAGCTTATCGTGCACAGCGGGCAAGCTTGGGTAGCATGCAGGGATGCAAGTTTTGTTCATTGTTCTGGCGATCGTTGTTGTGCTGCTGTGGATCGGGAGGAAAAGCCGTCACCACAGCAAGAAGCAGAACACGGCTCAGACCCAGGCAAAGCAGCCTCCGAGTCAGCAACCAGTGACTGAAGACACTGCAGCTCCAGCGCCGGAGCCTGAAGAGTCCAGCAGCATGCCCGCCGATGTGAAGTTCCGCATGCAGGGGGAAAGAGGCATGGGCGGCCCGGTCTATGGGGATGTGCTGTGCAGCGATGGCGTGTATCTGCCCCAGGTGTGGGAGTCGGATTTCCATACCTCCTTTGACGGGCGCTGGGTTCGTACAGGCTCATATGGTGGGGCGACGCCGCGCCTGCTCGATCGCAAGAGCCGGCGTTCCTGGCAGCTCAGCGTGGCAGAAGCTGCGCTGGTGGATGATCTGCATTGGCGCCTGCCGCGCTGGAACGGTGAAAGCGAAGGGGGCAATGGCATTGCTGCAGACTCACAGAGTGTGATGACGGATACCGCCTTTGAGTCATGGCTGAGCAAGCATGTCAGCCAGAAAGCTCAGGCACTGGTGCCGGTCTGTGATCTGTGGGTGCCAGCGGAATACATACCGGACGAAGCGCAGGCCTCCGCTCTGCAGATTCCACAGCCAGACAATGCCGTGGTGCAGGTCACGGTGCAGCGTTTCTGGCCCACCTCGCTGCGCGAGCTGGACCATCCGCTGGAGCCTTTGTTCACCCCTTACTGGCAGTTGCAGATCAATGGTGAGACGCAATCCTGGGTGATTGATGGCCAGAGCCCCTGCGTGTGGCGACCTGATGGGCAGGCCTTTGCCTGCTATGGCTACCCCATCGCCAAGGATGGGCGAAAGCCCAGCCTGCGCCTGGGTGTGTGGAGTCTGGCACTGGGTGGTCAGCAATGGTCGGAATGGCTGCCTCTGGACCGCAAGCCCTGGGCTGTGACGCCCTGCCTGCCGGCCGCATCGGATGCCGAGCCTGCATTGCCCGCCTTGATGTGGGACATGGGGGAGCTGCTGCAACGCGTGGAAATGGATACGCCGGAGCTGGAGCGTCTGCATGACGGCAGACATCTGAGCTGTGTGATGTCCCAGCTGTATGCGACATCCAGGCACCAGGATGACGGGCGTGTCCGGCTCAAAGCCATTCCGGCACGCCAGTTTTTCTGGCGTCGGGATCTGCATCATCCGAACAACTGGGTGGCGCAGAGCGAGCCTGTGGCGGGCCTGCCGCTGCTGTGGACGCTGGTGCACGATGCGCAGGATGAACACGGCGCCACGGCAGCCTATACCGTGCAGTGGGGCGAGCAGCAGCTGCCCGGACTGTGGGAGCTGGAGCATGTGGTCGTGGATGGCCGCTGGGCGCTGCTGTGTCCATGGGGCGAATCACCGCTCAAGGGTGGCAGGCCCGTGCCCTGGGTCTGGGATGGCAAGCAGCTCAATGCCATTGAAATGAACTGGCCGGTGCTGCGCATGCGGCCCCATGTCAGGCCAGGACATGCACAGGCGCTGGTGATCGTGGGCTGTGGCCCGGACAACAGCAACCTGAGCAGCAGCGGCCTGTGGCGCTGGCCCTTGCAGCTGGCCGATGCCACCAATCTGAACAAACAGGGCTGGATGCCTGCCTATGAGTGGCGTGATCTCGCAGTCAATGCACAGGGTGTCTGGCAGCTGCTGCCGCGCTGGCGTGAGGTGCAGCAGATTCAGCACCCCAGCGCAGATGGAGACTATATCTGGCGTCATCAGGCATCGCGTGATGCCGTGTGGTGGTGGGGTGGGCTGCACAACACCATGACCAGCCAGTGGCGACCCAAGGCGCCGCGTTGTGAAGGTGTGCTGGTGACGCAGTCCGGTGCCGTGCTGTGCGGTGTCGGGCCAAGCATCTGCCCGCACTACGCGGGTGATGGCTGGCTGGTGCTGGAGTGGCTGGCCCGCGGCCAGAATGACGAGGCCAACCACTGGAAGGTGCACTGGTTGCGGCCGAAAAAGCATGAGGTGCTGACGCTGGAACTGCGCGCCTATCTGCCAGTGCTGCAATCCTGGAATGCCCAGCAGGGGGTGACGTGGATAGATACGGGCCTGCCTGTTACGGATACGCAGAAAGAGGACGTGTCTGCAAGCCCGCACTTGTCCAGCAGTGAACAGGTGATCGCCCCCATGCGCTGGGAAGAGGCGCAGCTGGAGGTGCTCAAGCAAAGCCCCGTGGGACTGTGGGTCAGAAAGCAGGATGCGGTTTATGCCGATGCGATTGCACTGCGCGATGACTGGCCATGGAGCAAACCCCAGCCACCGACGGCACAGCGCACATAAAAAAACCGGCACGCAGCCGGTTTTTTATGTCAGCAAATAAAGCCTGTTCAGGGCTTGTTGCCAGTAGGGAAGGGCCATGCAGCCTGAGGTGCCAGCACGGTTTGTGCAACAGGTGCTGTGGTTGCAGCAGCCTTCTTGGCAGGCGCAGCTTTCTTTGCAGGTGCTGCAGCCTTCTTGGCAGGAGCAGCCGCTTTCTTTGCGGGTGCAGCAGCCTTCTTGGCGGGCGCAGCTGCCTTTTTGGCAGGAGCAGCTGCCTTTTTGGCAGGAGCAGCCGCCTTCTTGGTGGTGGTGCTTGCTGCAGCGGCCTTCTTGGCAGTAGCAGGAGCCGCCTTCTTGGTGGTGGCGCTTGCTGCGGCGGCCTTCTTGGCGGTAGCAGGAGCGGCCTTCTTGGTGGTGGTGCTTGCTGCGGCGGCCTTCTTGGCAGTAGCAGGAGCAGCCTTCTTGGCGGTGGTGCTTGCTGCGGCGGCCTTCTTGGCGGTAGCAGGAGCAGCCTTCTTGGTGGTGGTGCTTGCTGCGGAGGCCTTCTTGGCGGTAGCAGGGGGAGCGTTCTTGGGAGAGGTGGGAGAGGAGGTGGCG
>JAEZZU010000297.1 GCA_023418355.1 Pseudomonadota bacterium
TCACAGATGCTACGGCCGCACAACAGGTGGGGATCAGCAGTCTGTCTGTGACGACGCAGAGCGACGCTTGGGTTGCCCTCAAGAAAATCGACGACGCCATCAACAAGATCAATAGCTCTCGTGCCGATCTGGGTGCCCTGCAGACCCGCTTTGAAAAGTCGATTGAGAACATCGACATCATGAACGAAAACATCTCTGCCGCCCGTGGCCGCATTGTGGATGCCGACTTTGCAGCAGAAACTGCCAGCCTGAGCCGCACCCAGATCCTGCAGCAGGCAGGTACGGCCATGGTGGCGCAGGCCAACCAGCTGCCCCAGCAAGTGCTGAGCCTGCTGCAATAAGCTGGCCAGCGGCTGCTGTCCGCGCAAGCCGGGAGCAGCACGGCAAGAAGATGAAAACGGTGTCAGTTTGGCAGGGCTGACACCGTTTTTGACTTAAGTTGTGGCATGTTGCGCCGATAAACAGGCAGGGGGCTGGCAGGTGAGTCGCAACTTCTGTGCGGTGCACACCTTTTTATTCAGGCTTTTGCCAAGGCTGCAAACCCCGGACAATATGCCAGTCTCAGTCCGTGGATGTGCTTGTCTGCGGCAATCAGGTCTTCAAGGAGTTCAAGATGGCAATCTCTTCAGTGGGTATCGGCAGTGGTCTGGATGTGGAGAGCATCGTCACGCAGATGGTGGAGCTGGAGCGGCGCCCCATCAAGACCTTGGAAGCCAAGGCAGAGTTCATTGATGCCAAGATTTCGGTGCAAGGGCAGATCAGCTCCATGGTCTCGCAGCTGCACGATGCGCTGTTTGATTTGACGCTGGATGGCACGTGGAAGACGGCGAAAGCATCCACATCTGGCAGCAGTGTGAGTGCAACCATCAGCGGTTCAGCGGCGGTGGGTTCCTACAACATGAATGTGACGCAGCTGGCGCAAAGCCAGACCATGGTGTCAGCCAAGCTGGGCGCTACGGATAAATTGGGCGCTGGTACATTCAAGTTCACCGTAGGCAATCTGACCCAAACCACACACGAAGTGGAGCTGTCCGGCAGCGAAACATTGACCGAGGTGGCGCAAAAGATCAACAACGCTAACTTTGGTGTCTCGGCGTCGGTTATTCAAGGCTCAGACGGCAAGCAGCAGTTGGTGCTGACGGCCAAGAACACGGGCTTGGATGGCCAATTTAAGTTGGATATCACCCCGGATGCCTCGGCCACCACACCCATCGATGCTGCCTGGGCGGGAAGCTATCTGCCTGATGCAACCGAAGGTACGCCTGGGGCAGCAGGTTTTGCCATGGCCCAGCAGGCCAAGAATGCGAAGCTGACGCTCAATGGTGTGCCGCTGGAGTCCAGCACTAATAACTTCAATTCAGCGTTGACGGGTGTGAACATCACGGTGACGGGTACAGGTACTTCGTTGCTGAATGTGACCAATGACACAGCCGCCATCAAAGAGAAGGTGATGAAGTTTGTGGATGCCTACAACTCCCTCAATGAGTTGTTGACCGCATCGACCAAATACGACAAAGAAACCAAGACTGCGGGTGTGTTCCAAGGCGACAGCAGCATTGTGAGCATGCAGAACGCATTCCGCATGTTGACGCAAACCATTGTGAATGGCAGTGGTGGTGCCTTCAGCCGTCTGGCAGACATCGGCATTCAGATGGCCAATCCCACATCGGCCAAGGTCAGTGGACAGCTGGATGTGTCGTCCTCCAAGCTGGATTTGGCTTTGGGTGATTTGGAGTCTATGCGCGCATTGTTTGCGTCCAAGGCCGAAGGTACGCGCGGTGATGGTATTGCGGTGACGTTCCGAAATTTCACATCCGGCTTGATGGATTTGGAAGGTGCGCTCAAGACCAAAGATGCGTCGCTGGACAAAGAGCTTAAGCGCAACAGCGAAGAGCAAGAGCGTGTGGAAAAGCGCGCGACGGCCCTGGAGTCACGCTTGCGTGCCCAGTACACGGCGCTGGACGTGAAGATGGCTTCGCTCAGCTCGCTGAGCTCCTATGTGGAGCAGATGGTGGCTTCTTGGAATAAGTCCAAGGATTGATATTTTTTGCTTGAGTTCTCTGGAGATTTGCCGAAAGAACTCGGGTACAGCAACAAGTTTCAGGGGTTCACATGTTTTCTTCTTCAGGTTACGGCGCAGCGAATGCATATCGTCAGGTGAGTGCGCATTCGGGCGTGGAAAACGCGTCGCCACACCAGCTGATTCAGATGCTGTTCGACGGTCTGTTCCAGTCGCTGAACGCAGCACGCCGTGCGCTGCAGCGCGGTGACATTGAGGAAAAGGGCCGCCATATCTCCAAGGCTGTGCGCATTCTGCAAGAAGGCCTGGTAGTGGGTCTGGACTTGGAAAAAGGCGGTGAATTGGCCGCTAATCTGAAGTTGCTGTATGACTATTCTGTGGCCCAATTGACAAAAGCCAATGTTCGCAATGACGAACATTTGGTTGAGGAAGTGATCAAGGTTTTGCAGCCAGTGGCGCAAGGCTGGAAAGAAATTGGCCCCACTGCCAACCAGACGATGTAAGGGGGTGGGCATGCAGGAGAATAGCTTGCTGAACTATTACAAGGCCATAGAGGCCAAGAGCGCGGAAATGTTGTCAGCAGCGATGCAGCAGGACTGGGATGGCGTCATGGAGTGCGAAAAGCTGTGCTCCTTGCTCATCGATGAGTTGCGGGTGCAGTCGCAGGCTGTGCAGCTGACTCCTGAACAGCGCAAGGAAAAGACGCGCATCATGCAGAGCATCCTGCGCAATGATGCACAGATCCGCGTACTGGCTGAGCCCTGGCTGGCGCAGATTGAACATATGGGCAAGATGCCCGCTTCCTCGGTCCTGCATTGAGATGTAAAGAATCGCTATACCCTCCAAGGTTTGGTGTAAGCCCATCTGCTGTCATGGCAGGTGGGTTTTTTTATGGTCGCTGGGTG
>JAEZZU010000193.1 GCA_023418355.1 Pseudomonadota bacterium
GGCTTGTACCGTTCCTAATGAAAGATAATTCAGTATATTTCCTTGGAAAAGCACCCAAATTAAAAATGGTAAGCAACCAATAACAAGACCAAATTGTCGCCAATCAACCCCACTAAAACTCCCCATCATCCAATAGAGTAACTGTCGCAAATCAAGGTTGCTGCTCATGTACACCATCCATGTCATACAGGCACCACTAATCACGCCTAGAGCAACACCAACAAGCAATAAACTTGAATTATTCAAGTTTTTACGGCGAGCAAAATAGAGCAATATGGAGGTAAAAAATAGTGCTCCCATAATTGCGCTAATACTTAATAGCCAATAGTGCGTCACGCCTGAAGACAACAATACAGCCAGCACCACAGCAACACCCGCTCCATTGCTTACCCCCAATAAGCCAGGCTCGGCCAAGGGGTTTTCAAATAAGGCTTGCATGATAGCCCCTGTGACCGCAAGAGCTGCGCCAATAACAATCACCGCAAGTGTGCGGGGAAAACGAATTTGTCCCACGAACATGTGTCCTGCATCACTCATCCATCGTGTTGGTGGTAACCACACTTCACCTGCACACAGAGAAAGTAGCACAGCAGTAATCAGCAAAGCGCTCAATAGAGTAATTAGCTTTAAGTCGGAACATCGCTGTTGATGATGCAAATTTTCAAGTTGCTGATCCATTGAATTTTTTCTTATTTTTCATTAAGTCAGGAAATTATAGCTTTTTATGTAAGCAAAGCGATAACAATAATCTTATGCTCCTGCATAATTTAACGACCTCATTAAAAGGAAATTATATGAATACTAAATCAAATACAAATCTCCATCCTAGGCTTAAATCGTTTAACCTACAACCAGCCCAACCAATAGAGACTGTATATAGCGAAAGAAAGGGGGTTTTTGCGTCCATAAAGAAAATAATAAATAGCTGCAAAAGTTTCTTTGGTTTCGTCTCAAATCACAATTTCGAACCTATAAATGTAGAAAATGTAAAGTTCAGAGCATTGACAGAACAAGAAAAATTAGTAAACAGTATTATTTCTGATGCCGTTAGCAGAAACGCACTCTCGCCACATGAAGTCTCTCTGTTAGAAACAAAACTACCTAGTGTACAAACACTAGTTAAAATTCTAATTGAAAAAAATAACGCCCTATCAACGGAAGGAATTTTTCGAATTCCAGGTCAAGAAACAGCCATGCAATTTATAAAAGATAATATTAATAAATCAAATTTAGCTGATTTAGATATTTGTAGCTTAGCAGGGGCGTTAAAATCTTTATGCTCTGAAGTAAATAGTAATTTTCCCTCAGAAGAAAATAGAATCAGTTTGCTCATGAATCAACATCACGAAGACTACCTCAATCTGTTGAAAGTTAAAGTAGGAGAAATATTCACAGAAAAATCAGAAAATTACAATGCGTTACTGGATTCAATTGAAAAGTTAGAATTTAACACTTTCACTCAACAAAGAGCACAGATATTCGAACAAGAAGTTTCAAAAGCAGAAGATTTAGGTGGATGTAACGAACATACTAGAAAACTAATTCGCTATCTTTTGGATGAGATCACAGAAAATTCTAGTCAATGGAAAGTTTCGGTATTAAAGCACAGCGAAGTAATGAAATCGCCCTTAGCTCAAACACTAGCCCCTCTAATTGCTGGGATAGTAAAAAACTCAGACAAAAATAAAATGTCTGCACATAATCTCGCTATTGCAGCAAAAGCTCTACTCATACCTGCAAATACCTTTTCAAAGAACACTAAACCAGAAGACATAATTTTAAGAGAAAATATGTCTGCCCATTATTTTGAAGCTATTGCTACTTATATGGCTAATAAATACTAATTCTACACTTTTAGTAAAAACAAAGACCGCCTAGGCGGTCTTTTTTCATATCAAACGATATAATTACTCTTTCGGAGTTGCTTTTTCTACACGGCTTTTTAATTTTTGGCCTGGGCGGAAGGTAACAACACGGCGGGCAGTAATTGGAATATCTTCCCCAGTTTTAGGGTTACGTCCGGGACGTTGATTTTTATCACGTAAATCAAAGTTACCGAATCCAGATAATTTTACTTGCTCACCATTTTCTAAGGAAAGGCGAACCTCTTCAAAGAAAGTTTCGACAAGGTCTTTAGCATCACGTTTGCTAACACCCAGTTTTTCAAACAAATTTTCTGACATTTCAGCTTTAGTAAGCGCCATAGGTTTAGTCCCTCAAGGAGGCTTGGAATCGCTGTTTTAACGCAGCAATACACAGATCAACGGTAGCAGTGATCTCTTCTTCTTCCATAGTACGCTGGGTATCTTGGAAGACAAGACTGATAGCAAGGCTCTTATAGCCATCCGCTATTCCTTCACCACAGTACACATCAAATAAGTTTATGCCAACTATATGATTTATGCCAACTTTTTTACACTCTGCTAAAACTTCAGCAGCAGCCACATCTTCTGGCACGACAACAGCGATGTCACGGCGGTTCGATGGATAGCGCGAAATCGCCTTAGCTTCAGGGATGACACGTTGTGCTATCGCATCACTACGAACCTCAAACACCACCGTACGACCATTTAAATCGAGTTTGCGTT
>JAEZZU010000322.1 GCA_023418355.1 Pseudomonadota bacterium
TGGCCAGCAGCAGCTCTACACGCTCGGTAATGGGGGCAAGGATCGATGGTGTCGTCATGGATTGCTCTAATTGTAGGACTCCACTCTTCGCGAGAATGCAAAACTAGGTGAGATCGGTGAGCATATCCGTGAACTTGCACGGGTTTGTGTACGACATGGCATGCATTCCGTCTGGGTGTAACTTTGTGTATCGCCACTGGCGCAGTGTGGGCCGCTAAAATCCCCGAATTCAATGTTGGTGCTCGCAACTTGGTTCACAAGTGTGCAGTTCAACGGGAAGCAGGGCGATGCGGCGAATCCTTCGCACCCATCCAGCCTGCGCTGCCCCCGCAACGGTGAGTTCCTGGTGCCAGTTCTGGCACCCAGCCATCATCGCAGCCACTGAATGCCTTGAACAAGCATTTGGGAAGGCGATGGCCTTGACGAACCAGCCCGGATACCGGCCAACATCAGGTGTAGCACGCACAGGCGGCTACGGTTTTGCCCATGGCTGGCGGGGAGGCTGGCACGGGTGATGTTCTACACGATGTGCATGCACTTCCATGGGGTCTGGACGTTTTCGGCAGGTCCACAGACTGCGGTTGCAGCAGCTGACGCCATGGTGCATTCGCAGAATCGGTCATTGCTATGAATATTGAGAATCACGGGCCCTGGCAGGAGCTGATTCTGGGCGGCCAGAAAAGCGGCAAGACGCGCCGTGCCGAGCAGATGGCGCGCGACTGGATGGCCGGTGGCGCCGGGCGCAGCGCCGTGTATCTGGCCACCGGTCAGGCCTGGGACGAGGAAATGCGCGTGCGCATTGCACGCCACCAGGCGGACCGTGCACAGCGCGTGCCGGGCATGCAGACGGTGGAAGCGCCGCGTCTGCTGGCGCAGGCGCTGCAGCAGCACAGCACTCCGCAGACGCTGGTGGTGGTGGACTGTCTGACGCTGTGGCTGACCAACTGGATGATGCCCATGGAAGGCGTGGAATTTGAACAAAATCAGCCGCTAACGCAGGACTGGAGCGCGCAACGTGCTCTTTTTCTGGAAGTGCTGCCACAGTGCCCCGGGCCGGTGGTGGTCGTGGGCAATGAGATTGGCATGGGCGTGATTCCCATGGGCCGTGAAGTGCGCGCCTTTGTGGATGCGCTGGGTCGCCTGAACCAGGATGTGGCGCAGGCATGCAGCCGCGTAACTTTGATGGCAGCCGGCCTGCCACTGCAGCTCAAATGAAGCGCTTCTTACAACACCGCACCTGGCTGGCGGTCTGGTGCCTGAGCCTGTGGTGCAGCGCGCAGGCTGCGGATGTGCCTGCTGAAGCGCTCAAGGACGACCGGGGGCGCACCGTGGTGCTGCACCAGCCACCGCAGCGCATTGTGAGCCTGCTGCCTTCGCTGACCGAGACCGTGTGCGCGCTGGGGGCCTGTGACAAACTGGTCGGGGTGGACCGCTATTCCAACTGGCCTGAAGACTTGCAGCGCAAGCTGCCTGTGGTGGGCGGAGGGCTGGACCCGAATGTGGAAGCCATTGTGGCGCTCAAGCCCGATGTGGTGCTGCTGTCCAGTTCGGCGCGCGTGGGCGAGCGTCTGGAGGCGCTGGGCCTGCGTACCGTGGCGCTGGAGCCGCGCTCCTCGGCCGATGTGCTGCGCGTGATGCATTCCGTGGGCGCAGTGCTGGGCCAGCCACCGCAGCAGGTGCAGGCCGTGTGGCAGCGCATGCAGGACGGCGTGCAGGCAGCGGCACAGTCTCTGCCGCCAGAAGTGCAGGGGGCGCGCGTGTACTTTGAAGTCAGCCGCGGGCCGTATGTGGCGGGGCCATCGTCTTTTATCGGGGAACTGCTCACTCGCATGCAGCTGGGCAATGTGGTGCCTCAGGAGATGGGGCCGTTTCCTCGTGTGAACCCGGAATTTATTGTGCGTGCCCGGCCTGATGTGATTTTGATGGTCAACCACAGCATGCAGGCAGCCTCGTCCTACCCGGGCTGGCAGTCGCTGAAGGCAGTGAAGCAGCAGCGTATCTGTGCCTTTGATGCCAGGGAGTCGGACGTCATCGTCCGCCCCGGCCCGCGCATGGATGAAGCCGCCGCACTGATTGCACGCTGTGTGCGTGAGAAAGCTCCACGCCGTGCCCATGAATAACTGCTCCTTGTCTCGTGAAAACAGTGCCCTGTTTCGAGAAAACAGCGCACTGTTTCGCGAAAAACGGCGCAGTGCCTGGCTGGCGCTGGGCCTGCTGCTGCTGAGTGCGGGTGCCATGGGCATGGGCGCCAGTGTGGGCAGCACCGGCTGGGAAAGCGTGTGGCACATGCAGCAAGACCCCGTGGCCTGGCAGATCGTCTGGGACATCCGCCTGCCGCGCACACTCGGCGCCTGGCTGGCTGGCGCTTTGCTGGGGCTGGCCGGTGCGGTGGCGCAGGGGCTGTTTCGCAACCCGCTGGCCGATCCCTATCTGCTGGGCAGCGCCTCGGGCGCTTCGCTGGGCGGTGCGGTCGCCATGGTGCTGGGCGGCTCGGCCGCCATGGGCATGGAATGGATGCAGCGCCTGGGCATGACCGGCATGGCCTTTGTGGGGGCTGGCGTGGCCGTGCTGCTGGCTCTGATGCTGGCGCAGGGTGTGCAAAACAGCCTGCGCCTGCTGCTGGCCGGGGTGGTGGTGGGCGTGGTGCTCAGCGCGATCCGCGACATGCTGGAGCTGCGCTTTCCGGACAT
>JAEZZU010000107.1 GCA_023418355.1 Pseudomonadota bacterium
GCCCGGCACGGGCAAGACCATGCTGGCCGAGGAAGTGGCTGCCGCACTGGGCATGCCGCTGCTGCAGTGGCACATCAAGTCCACCACCAAGGCCCAGCAGGGCCTGTACGAATACGACGCCGTCTCGCGCCTGCGCGACAGCCAGCTGGGCGATGAGCGCACCCGCGACATCCGCAACTACATCGTCAAGGGCGTGCTGTGGCAGGCCTTTACGGCCGATCAGCCTGTGGTGCTGCTGATCGATGAAATTGACAAGGCCGACATCGAGTTCCCCAACGACCTGCTGCGTGAACTCGACCGCATGGAGTTCTACTGCTACGAAACGCGCGAGATGATTCGCGCCAAGCACCGGCCACTGGTGTTCATCACCTCCAACAACGAAAAAGAACTGCCTGACGCCTTTCTGCGCCGGTGCTTTTTCCACTACATCAAGTTCCCGGACGCAGACACCATGCGCCAGATCGTGGATGTGCACTTCCCGGGCCTCAAGGGCGAGCTGCTGACCACGGCGCTGCAGACCTTCTACGAAGTGCGCAATCTGCCGGGCCTGAAGAAAAAGCCTTCGACCAGCGAGCTGATTGACTGGCTCAAGCTGCTGGTGGCCGAAGACATTCCGCTGGACGCACTGCGTTCGCAGGACCAGAAAATCTCCGTTCCTCCGCTGGTGGGCGCGCTGCTCAAGAACGAGCAGGACATCAGCCTGTTTGAAAAACTGGTGTTCATGAACCAGCGCAACCGCTGAAAGCCGCAAAGTCTGCCCTCTGCATGCTGACTTGCCCCAATGTACAGACCCGGCAATTGCCCTAGCGTTACAGCCTGAACCACCAACCATTCAGGGAGACACGGAACATGGCTTCTGCACAAAAACTGCTGCTCGAAGGTGTATCGGATGCGGTGTGCTTCATGCTGGGCGCACTCGCGGGCTACGGCCTGACGCTGGCACTGGGCATGGACATTTTTGCCGACGGCTACGACAGCTCCAGCATTCTGGGGATTGCCATCGTCGGTCTGGCTGGCGGCGCTGGCCTGCACCTGGCACGCATCTGGCGGGACCGCACGCAGGCCAAGACCTCCACGGCTGGCGAAGCAGAATAAGCCATGCTGCCACCCCACACCTCGACCACCTCCAGGCCTTTTGTCACGCCCGTGCAGCTGCAGGGCTGGGGCGTACAGCTGGCCCCGCTGGACATGGAACACATGGCCGGGCTGCAGGAAGCAGCGGCTGATGGTGAACTCTGGAAGCTGCGCGTGACCTGGGTGCCTGAGCCTGAGGAAACCCAGGCCTATATCCAGAAAGCGCTGGACATGCAGGCACAGGGCACGCGCTGCCCGTTCGTGGTGCTGCAGGCCGACACCGGCAAGGTGCTGGGCACGACCAGCTACCACGACATCGTGCCCGGTGCGCGGCGCGTAGAGATTGGCTACACCTGGTACGCCGCCAGCGCCCAGCGCAGCCACGTGAACACGGCCTGCAAGCTGCTGCTGATGCAGCATGCGTTCGAGACACTGCAGTGCGGTGTAGTGGGCTGGCGCACGGACATACTGAACACCCGCAGCCAGCAGGCCATTGAGCGCCTGGGCGCGCGCAAGGACGGCGTGCTGCGCCACCACACCACGCGCTGGGACGGCAGCGTGCGCGACACCGTGATGTACAGCATGCTGGCGGCAGAATGGCCTGCGGCACGCCAGCGTCTGCTACATAAATTACAGCAGCCAGCACCTGTCAATGCTTGATTTTCAAAACAAATCGCTTTGAAAACGTTGATTGACCAGCGCTAGCAGCTCCTTTTTTGATATTGCCCCATGCTGATTGACTTTTTCTACACCTTGCGTGCCGCCAAACTGCCAGTCTCGGTCAAGGAATACCTGATGCTGCTGGAAGCGCTGCAAGCCGGTGTGGTGGGCCCGCGCAGCGAAGATGGCTGGAGTCTGGATGACTTCTACTTCCTCGCACGCACCACGCTGGTCAAGGACGAAAAGCACTACGACAAGTTCGACCGCGCCTTTGCTGCCTACTTCAAGGGCGTGGAAATGCTGGCTGACTTCAAGAAAGAGCTGCCCGAGGAATGGCTGCGCAAGCTGCTGGAGCGCGAACTCACGCCCGAGCAGAAAGCCGCCATCGAAAAGATGGACTGGGACACGCTCATGGAGACGCTCAAGAAGCGTCTCGAAGAGCAAAAGGAACGCCACGAGGGCGGCAACAAGTGGATTGGCACAGGTGGCACCAGCCCGTTTGGCCACGGCGGCTACAACCCGCAGGGCATCCGCATTGGCGGCGCCGGGCGCAACCGCAGCGCCGTGAAAGTCTGGGAGCAGCGCGCCTACCGCGACTATGACGACACGCAGGAGCTGGGCACGCGCAACATCAAGATGGCCATGCGCCGCCTGCGCAAGTTTGCGCGCCAGGGTGGCGAGCTGGAGCTGGACCTGCCGGACACCATCCGCAGCACGGCGGCCAACGCCGGCTGGCTGGACATCAAGCTCGTGCCCGAGCGCCACAACAACGTCAAGGTGCTGCTGCTCATGGACGTGGGCGGCACCATGGACGACCACATCCAGCGCGTGGAAGAACTGTTCTCTGCCGCCAAGAGCGAGTTCAAGCACCTGGAGTTCTATTACTTCCACAACTGCGTCTACGACTTCATGTGGAAGAACAACCGCCGCCGCTTTGCCGAGAAGTTCGACACCTGGGACATCATTCGCAAATACAACAAGGATTACAAATTGATATTTGTGGGCGATGCCACCATGAGCCCTTACGAAATTTTGCAATCTGGCGGCAGCGTGGAATATCACAATGAGGAGCCTGGCGCGGAGTGGCTGCAACGCCTGACCCACGCCTTCCCGCACCACGCCTGGATCAACCCTGAGCCTCAGGGTGTGTGGCAATACCGTCAAAGCATTGAGATCATTCGCCAGCTCATGGGTGGGCGCATGTACCCTCTGACTTTGAAGGGATTGGAAGAAACCATGAGGCTGCTGTCAAAATAACTCCATGTCCAAGCCTTCTCGCACAAAAATGCCGGTCCTTGCCCCGGCTTTTTTGTTGACCACCGCCTTGCTGCTGAGCGGGTGCTCGCTGCTGTCCAAAAACAAGGTGGGGGACATCTTCCAGGAACCGGAAAGCTTCACCATAGAGATTGATGCTCCACAAGATGTGCGCGACCTGCTGGACAAGCACATGGAGCTGCAGCGCTACCGCCACTTCTCCCAGCTGCGTCCCAGTGAGCTGCGCCGCCTGCTGGGCGCCTCGGACGGCAATATCCGCAACCTGCTGGGCACCATCGGCTATTTCTCGCCCACCATCGAGCTGGAGCTGCGCGAGCAGACCCGTGAGTCCGGCATTCCACCCACCGTCGTCGTCAAGGTTGATCCCGGCCCTGCGACCAAGATTGCCAATGTCGACATCAGCTTCAGCGGCACCAATGCCGACGACCCCCAAGGCAGCTTCATGCGCCGCAGCATTGAGCGCAACTGGGACCTGCCGGTGGGCGAAACCTTCAGCCAGTCTGAATGGAGCAGCGCCAAAAACGAAGGGCTGCGCAGCCTGCAAAATCGCCGCTACCCCACAGCCCAGCTGCTCAGCAGCCGCGCCGACATTGATACCGACACCAACGAAGCCACGCTCAAGGTCGATTACGAACCGGGCTCTGCCTACTACTTCGGCCCCCTCGTCATTGAAGGCGTAGAGCGCTACAACCCCGCAGGTCTGATTCGCCTGGCGCGCCTGCCCGTCGGGCAGGTCTACAGCCAAAGCAGCCTGCTCGATGCACAACAGCGCCTGGCATCCAGTGGCTACTACGACTCC
>JAEZZU010000236.1 GCA_023418355.1 Pseudomonadota bacterium
TATTGGAATGACACAGCTTCGCTCTGTTTGCCTGTTCCAAAGTAAAAAACGCCTGAGCTAGGCAATCTAACTCAGGCGTTCCGATCTTGCACTGTGCTTACTTACGCAGGCCCAGCTTGGCGATCAGTGCTGTGTAACGCTCTGCGTCCTTACCCTTCAGGTAGTCCAGCAGCTTGCGACGACGGCTCACCATACGCAGCAGGCCGCGGCGACCGTGGTGGTCCTTGGCATGTTGCTTGAAGTGGGGAGTCAGTTCGTTGATGCGAGCAGTCAGCAGGGCCACTTGCACTTCTGGGCTACCAGTGTCGTTTTCGGAACGAGCGTTAGCCTTGACAACTTCAGCCTTCTTATCGGCAGCGATCATTTTGTTTTCCTTGTCTGCGGTGAACATCTCTTGAAAAGAGCCACCTAGGTTACTTGCGCCACGGGCTGGAAGGGCTCGCAGCGTGCGTCTTGCACCATGCAAAACCTGAGCATTCTACCTCATTGCTCCAACTGGGAACACTGACAACGCAATTGCCACGTTTCTAGGCACCACTACGCCACGCCGCGTCCAACAAGCTGTTTCCCCGATTACTGACTTGGGGCAACCTTAGGCCACTAGAGCCAAGTTATTTTCTGCCGAACGGTGCATTTCAGCCGCTCAATGCGCACCACACAAACAATTACCTATCTAACATAGCTCACAAACACAGCCGCTATTGTCCTATGCCATTTATTCCATCTCGTACGCGACAGCAGGGATTTACATTGATTGAAGTACTGGTTGCTGTACTCATATTGTCCTTCGGCATGCTCGGACTAGTCGGCATGCAAGCGTTTGCCTTGCAATCCAATCGAGATGCCAAACTCTATTCTGAAGCGACAAATCTGGCTCGTGAACTCGCAGAAATGATGCGAGGCAACAATCTCATCGCCATTCAAACCAACGCCTCCGACAACCCCTACCTCACAACCAAACTAGAAACAAACACGGCACAAACCTGCCTGCAGGTGGGCTCCTCATGCTCCAGCACCAAGGCAGTCGCTGAAGCCCAAATAACAGAGTGGAGTGCTCGAGTGCGCAATGCATTGCCAGGTGCTCGCGTAGCCATTTGCTTCGACGCTGCACCCTATGACGACATAGGTCTCCCCCAGTGGAACTGCACTGCAGGTACTTCTGGAGTTGATGAAGTCATTGTCTTAAAACTGGGATGGACACTACGCAGTACGGACAGTGGCGCAAACAATGCGAACGCGCAGATCCGCGCTACGAGCAACAACAGCCGCCCCCAAATCATCGTCCCCGTCACCGGCGGCAACCCATTCCCTCTCTGAATGACATGAAACTTTCCATCCATGAGCTTTCGCAGCACCAAAAGGGCCTGACCTTGATCGAGTTGATGGTGGCCATGGTCGTCAGCATGATCGTGGTACTCGCCGCAACAGCAGCACTGCTCGTGTCACGCCAGGGATTCACCCAGATCGATGCTGCATCCCAGTTGCGTGACAACGCAAAGTTCGCGGAAACATTGATCCAGCGCCTGGCAGTGCAAGCCGGGTACCGGGACGTAGTCTTTGCAGCAACCCCAAGACCGGCGAGCACAGCCGGCATGACCGAAGAGCAACCCAATGTTTTTGGCTTCAACAACCGCTCACGGACAGAGTCACACCGCTCTCATGAAGCCAATCCCAACGCCCGCACTTCCGGTTCGCTCGCTTATGGGAGCGATATTCTGGTGCTGCGCTTCCAAAGCGCAGCGCTGGAAAGCGGAGGAACCACCGCTGACAGCGCCGTCATCGACTGCGCAGGCCATGCACCCAACGCCACCATGAAAGACCGCTATGCACGCTATAGCAGCGTTTTCCATATCGGCATCAGCAATGATGGAGAGCCAGCACTCATGTGCACACGATGGGCCAATGCAAACGATCAAGGCACCTCATCCACACAACCCTTGATCTCTGGCGTGGAAAACTTCCAGGTTCTATATGGCGTGGATGGCATTAACGGGACCGACACCGACTTTGCCATTGCTGACAGCGTGACGGATGCCTATCTGCGGGCAGACCAAATCACAGTAGCAGGGAACGACCTATTAACCCTGCAGCGTTGGCAACGCGTGCGCAGTATTCGCATCGGCATGGTGTTGCGTGCCGCACCTGGAACTGCCATAGGCGACACCAATGTCACCATGCACCCGTTCGGTGCAGACACAGCGGGCGCCATGTTCTCCAGCGCCAACGACCCTGGAACCATCTTCACACCACCAAATGATGGCCGCCTGCGCCAGGTAGTCACCTTCACCATTCACCTCCGCAACCCTCAAGGAGACGAATAAATGCCTTCCCACTGCTTCACCCTTGACCGGAGGCAGAGAAATCAAAAAACAGCCAACCACAGCAGGGGCATCTCTCTGATTGTGGTTCTACTGATCCTAGTGATCGTCTCCTTACTCGGCGTTGCTTCCATCCAGATTTCCAGAACTGCGACTCAGGCAGCACGCAATGAGCGCGATACGCAAATTGCCTGGCAAGCAGCAGAAGCAGCCTTGCTGGATGCAGAACTGGACATCCTAGGCATGCCCGCCACGGCCACGACTTCACGCGGAGATGTCTTCAACAACAAGAACGTGGATGTGCACCAATTTCTGGAGAATTGCGGTAGTGACGCCAAAAATAAGGGGCTTTGCAAAGCCAAGGAAACCGGTACGCCAAATTGGCTGAGCATTGATTTCCTAACCACCAGCAACCCGCGCTATGTTGAATTTGGTGAATACACGTCGCGCACCTTTCAGGCCGGCAGCAGTGGCATTCAGCCTGCCCACCCTCCTCGCTACATCATTGAGTTGTTGGATGACCCCAACATTGAACGTACACGAGCAGTGGATAACCGTAAATACATTTACAGAATTACGGCAATAGGTTTTGGCCCAAACGAAAGAACTCAGGTAGTTCTCCAGTCTATTTACAGAAATTAGGAGGAAAACCATGAAAATAAAAAATTTAAAGCTAACACTTCAACTGAGCAGTATTGCGCTTTTCTTTTCAATTTCAACATTTACCTTGACTGCGCTTTCTCAGCCCAGCACCACGAAATTTCATCCTGTATCCCTTGCGCATGCACCACTGCATTCGAGCAGCACCCTAGACAAGCCCACGATTACACTGGCACTTTCTGTGGAATTCCCCACCATTGGTGCCTTGTATAGAAAAGGAACATCCTCGATCGATGATTCATACAGCTCCTCCACGGAATATATTGGTTATTTCTATTCCAAAGGATGCTATGAATATCTAAAAAGCCCAACAGACACCCCAAGCACAGGAGAAAGCCAGGATGACTATAAAAGGTTCAGATTTGTGAGCGAAAGTGCTTCTCGCACCTGCTCGGACGAGCATTTCAGCGGCAATTTCCTCAATTGGGCATCCAGTTCTTCCATCGACATTCTGCGTCTCGCCCTCTCCGGTGGAGACCGCTATATCGACAAGGATGGCCTGACAGTCCTACAGCGTGCCGTTGTACCTGCAGGTACACCCAAGGTGGCATGCCTCTGGAACCACGAACAGTTTTTCCCCGCCAAAAAACTCGAAAAAAACAAATTTGCCGGCGCTATCCCTTCATCCTTAGCAAGCAAAGCCGATAATAATGACCTCTGGATTTCCAGCAAACATAACGGCATTTACTTCAATACTACAGCACCCAAAAACAGAAAATGGGATGACCCATGTGATATTGACAGTGAAGTTGATGCAGCAAAAAAATTCCTAAGCACACTAAATTCTGATGGATTTTATTATGCAAGGGTGGAGGTCTGTACAAAGTCCCCCAATGGAACTGTCGCAGACCATAGAGATTTTGGCTTATGCACCCAACAAGCCAATGGAAATTTCAAACCTACTGGTGTCATTCAAAAGCATGCCAACAATTTAAGAATTGCAGCTTTTGGATATACACTGGATCATTCTTCGGGGCGCTATGGCGGAGTTCTACGAGCCCCCATGCGTTATGTAGGCTCGAAACAATTCGATATCTATGGACGAGAAAAAGCCACGACAAACCCCTATGCAGAATGGGACCCCTACACAGGAATTCTTCACACCAACCCATATGGATCTTTGGATAATAGCTTGGCCTCATGGCCCAGCGGCAAAAAAAACAGTGGCGTTATTAACTATTTGAATAAATTCGGTCGCTTGGGCACAGTAATCGCCACTAAACCTACTACAGACGATGACAGCAACCATTATTATGGAGAGTACAAAAAAAATGATCCTATCTCATCGCTGTACCACCAGTCACTACGATATCTGCAAGGCCTCCCCAATATTACCGAGGCCAGCAATAATCTTATCAACAAATACTATGATGGATTTCCAATCTATACCGATTGGTCCACCCTCGATCCTTTTGGCAATGGTAGAAGCTCTGCAGAAAATTATGCATGTCTAAAAAACAACATTGTCGCCATCGGAGACATTTATAGCCAAGAGAACAATGGGTGGAAAACAGTAAATAGCGATGATGAATCCAGACAAAAAATAGATTTCTCGGCATGGAGAAAGAAAGCACTTGACTATGAAAAGGACAACTTCTCTAACACCCTGAATGCAGAAGACAAGCACAAGATTATTGGGTATGCCTACTGGGCACATGCCAATGATATCCGAGGTAAAGACTGGACAGAAAACTCCAGCAAACAACGCCCAGGTCTGCGCATCAAAACCTTTATCTTTGACGTCAACGAAAAAGGGGACTCTAGTGATTTGAGTAAACGCAGGAAAACTAATCAGTTTTACCTTGCGGCGAAATATGGTGGCTATGAAACCGACCCCAACAACAAGGACGGCAATTACTACAGCGTGGATGACAAGCCCAACAAAGGCTATTCCCCCAAAGACAAAGGCGACCCCAAAACGCTGCTGACGAAGAACGCAATCTGGGAACGTCGCCCAGTGAACGAGCGCGACAACACCACTAACATCTACGATGCCTCCACGTACTACCTGCAAAGCGACGCACGCAGCGTATTGAAAGCTTTTGATGAAATCTTTGATCGCGCTGCTTCGAGTGCCCAGAGTATTTCCCAGTCAGCGTCGAGCACAAGCTCGATCAGTGCAACGACGGACAGCCATATCTATACAGGTACTTATGACATGGCTTCTTGGACCGGCAATATCGTTGCCAAAAGAATCACCGTCGATACGACCACCAAGGAAGTCACGCTGGTGGAAGACACGACATTCGACCCGGCAGCAAAGCTGAATCTACGCACCAGCACAAGCCGCAACATCGTTATCGGTTTGGGAAGAACGGACGGTGCAGCGAATTTCCAATGGAATGAATTGAAAGGCACTGCTGTCGCTACCCATTTGAGTAAAGCTTCACCAAGTGCTACCTCCGACAACTTGGGTGAGTTGCGCGTCAATTACCTGCGTGGAGACCGTTCACTTGAAGGCCGTACCGTGGAAGGCAATGAATTCCGCACACGCCTCAACTTGCTGGGGGACATCATCAATGCTGGTGTCACATACTCAGGCAGTCCCACCAACAAGTTCACTAATAAAAGTTACCAGCTTTTTTTGGAAGCCACCAAGAACCGCCTGCCTATCGTCATCACAGGTGCCAACGACGGTATGTTGCATGCCTTTGCCGCCAAGACTTCCGGCGCCATTACGGCCGGCGATGAAGTGTTTGCCTATATCCCTAGTTGGCTGGCCCCCAAACTGCCCAGCTTGACCACGCCTGACTACGTCAACAACCACCAAGCATTTGTCGATGCTCCCTCGGCCGTTGGCGAGGCGCAGTTGAGCTTTACCTCAGGCAACGGCAGCGCCAGCGACTGGAAAACCGTACTAGTGTCTGGAACTGGTGCTGGTGGTCGCGGCGTCTTTGCCCTAGACATCACTGATCCCACGCAATTTTCATCTAACCATGTTCTGTGGGAGTTCACGAACGCTGACGACAGTGACATGGGCTATGTCGTCAGTAAACCCAAGATTCTGCAGTTCAAGACAGGGGTAAATACCTACCGCTGGTTCGCTGTTGTAGCCAGTGGCGTGAACAACTACGACAGCACATACGAAAGCGGAACAGGCACAGGTACTCCGTCCATTTTCCTGCTAGCCCTCGACAAGCCGAAAGATACGGCTTGGAGCTTGGGAAGTAATTATTTCAAAATCAGTTTCCCCCTGGACAACACATTAGCTGCCACGATGGCTCCCGGCATCGTGGACTTCTCGACGCTGTGGTCCGCTGACGGGTCGGTAACGCATATTTATGCAGGAGACCTGCATGGCAACCTATGGAAACTCGACTTCACCTCATCTACCGAAACTTCCAAGTTCAAGCCCGTAGCTGATTGGACCATGGAAAAGCTGAGTGCTTTCAAACAAGGTCGCCCAGAGCAGGTGCTGCCGCTTTATCGCGCAGAGCGCACTAGCAACAACACCACAGTGCGCCAGCCCATATCGGCAGCTCCATTGCTTGTCCAAGGGCCGATTGTGCAAGGTGTCGAAACCTTTTATGTACTTTTCGGTACTGGCAAGTATCTAGAGGCCTCGGATGTAAGCGACGCTAGCAAGCAAAGCTTCTATGCCTTGTTTGACAATGGCACCACCATCACCGACAACACGGCAGCCATCACCCCTGGAAGATCGCGACTACAACAGGCTACCGTGAACACCACTACCCAAACTATTAGCATTCCATCCTTTACTTGGGGTCGCCCCTCCAGCGATGAGCAGGCGCAGACGGTGAAGGCCGGCTGGTACTACGATTTCCCTGAGAATGCGGAACGCATGATCTACGCAGCATCCGATCTGGGCAACTTTAAAGTCACGTTCAACTCGGTGGTCCCAGGTGAGGCTCAGCTTTCGCCCAGCATATGCTCCACCGACATGGCCACCAGTAACGTCTACGACCTCGATATCCGCAGCGGCGGGGGCAGCTATCGTGTATCCCAAATTGGCATCCTGGGACCCAGTCTTTTCCTGCACAACGAGGAAAAGACCGTGACAAGCAAAGTCGACAGCACCGGCAGAGCGCAACGTACTATCGTTCGTGAGGAAGTGGCAAGCGGTACCAAGGGCCATGCTGTGCGCAACGCCTCCTTAGTGGAAACGGTAGGCCGTCTGAGCTGGCGACAGATCTATAACTACAAGGAACTCAGGCATAAAGCACTGTCTGCCACATCCACAACATCCCCCCCCACAGAAACTGCGAAACCATGACAAAACACAGAGGTTTCACTTTGATTGAGTTGATGATTACAGTGGCCATTGTCGGAATCTTGGCCGCGGTCGCCTACCCCGCTTACACGGACTCGATTCTGAAGGGTCGCCGTGCGCAGGCACGCACAGCCCTGCTAGAGCTCATGCAGCAGCAGGAAAGGTACATGACCCAGTTCAACTGCTATCTCCCCTTCTCCACTAGCGCCACATTTATTGCGTCCGCCACGGCGGGGTGTGATGGCAAAGCCAGCTCAGCCCCGGCCAGCGTGCCTTTCAAAGTCTTTGCTGGGGAGAACAGTAACAATGCGGTGTATCGCCTCTCTGCCAGCGCATGCTCTGTATCAGGAACGGTACAGCCGCTCAATGAGTGCATCGAACTCACGGCAACGCCCGTACGCAGCGACCCCAAGGTTGGGAACCTGGTCCTCAGCAGCAACGGTGTCAAAAGTTGCACCGGAACGGCTGCCTCCACCAACAAATCTCTGTGCTGGCCATGAAAAAAAAATCGCTCAGAGCATTCACGCTCATTGAATTGCTCATTGTGCTGGCCCTCCTGTCGGTGTTGTTGACGTTGGCTGCCCCGAGCTTCCGTGACTTCTACCGAAGCTCACAGCTTTCCTCCCAAGTCAACAATCTTGTGGCTGCCCTGCAGACCGCCAAGAACGAAGCGGTGAAGCACAATGCATACACCTATCTTGTTCCAAATGACGGAGCCTCTTGGGACAGCGGCTGGATGGTCTTCGTGGACACTAATTTTGACGGCATATTCACGCAGGGCCAAGACATCAGAATCATGCAAAATGAGGCCTTCCCCGGCACCCTACAGGTAAGAGCTACTGGCTCGGCCAGCGGAGCATCTCCTTATGTAAGTTTTGACGGATCGGGCTATCCCCGTACTAATAGCGGTACCCGACTGGGGCTCACTTTCACCGTCAATGTACGGGATCTGACCGGTAGTCAAGCCGTTCAAAATACCCGAAACATCAAGCTGGCAGTCACCGGACGGCTACGTTCCTGTCGCCCACAAAGTACCTCCGACAGCAAATGCGAGACGCCTTCCTATTCCAGCGGTTCATAGAAATAAAAGGAGATCATTTTCTGCCGCCTGCCCGATTAGCATTGAAGGGTATGAAAGACATGCCTACTCCTCACATGCAACAAGCGCTTGACCTCGCCCGTCAAGCGCTTTTTCTATCCAATCCCAATCCGCGCGTGGGCTGCGTACTGGTGTCTGGCCAAGGGCAGGTCATCGGCCAGGGCTTTACCCAGCAGGCCGGTGGTCCGCATGCCGAGGTCATGGCGCTGCGCGATGCTGCGGCCCGTGGCAATGCCACCCAGGGCGCGACGGCCTATGTGACGCTGGAGCCGTGTTCACACACCGGCCGCACCGGACCTTGCTGCAATGCACTGATCGAAGCGGGCATTGCCAAGGTGGTCTGCGCCATTGAAGACCCCAACCCGCAAGTCGCAGGCAATGGCTTTGCCAAGCTGCGTGCGGCAGGCGTGCAAGTGGAAATGGATGACACAGCAGGCCAAGCCTGCCGCGAGCTGAACATTGGCTTTTTCAGCCGCATGGTGCGCGGTACGCCCTGGGTGCGCATGAAGGCGGCCACCTCGCTGGATGGCGTGACCGCTTTGCACAATGGCCAGAGCCAGTGGATCACCGGGCCTGCCGCCCGTGCCGATGGGCATGCCTGGCGTGCCCGGGCCTGTGCGATTCTGACGGGGATTGGCACCATTCTGGAAGACAACCCGCGCCTGAATGTGCGCGAGGTGGAAACACCACGCCAGCCCAGGATTGTGGTGGTGGATAGCAAGCTGGACATGCCGCTGGACGCTCATGTTTTGAAAGCATCTGGCGATTGCACCATCTACACTTCAAGCACAAATCTATCTAAAACCGAGGCTTTGCAAGCGCTAGGCGCTACAGTTGTTGTAATGCCCAATGCGGCAGGCAAGGTCGATCTAGCAGCCATGCTGCGCGATCTGGCTGTTCGCGGCACGAATGAGCTGCATGTGGAAGCAGGCTTCAAGCTCAATGGTTCGCTGATCCGCGAAGGGCTGGTGGACGAGCTGCTGCTGTACATGGCGCCCAAGCTGCTCGGCACGGGCGGCATGGGCATGGCCAACTTCGGGCCGCTGGATGCGCTGACACAGGCGCTGCCACTGCAGTGGCATGATGTGCAGCGCATCGGAGATGATGTCCGCATCGTGGCACGCGTTGCCGGACGCGATCAGTTCTAAAACGACAGCACTCCTGCACCCACTGCCATCCCTGCTCTTCATGACATCTACAGCACCTGCCGAACACCCCGCTGGACTGCGCACAGCCGTGCGCGCCCTGCTCTGCCTGCTGGCGCTGTTGCTGTCTGCCTGTGGCAGCCTGCCGTCCATGCCGGCTCGCACGGCCAGCCATGCGCTGGTGCAGCCGCAGAACACGCCCTTGGGCCAGATGGTGCAGACGCAGCGCCAGGCGGCTGACACGCCCTACGGCTCCGGCTTTGTGCTGCTGGGCGGGGCCGATGCTGCATTTGCCAGCCGGCTGGCCCTGGTGGAAGCGGCCACGCAGACGCTGGACCTGCAGTACTACGCCATCCATGCCGACCCCAGCACCGCACGGCTGCTGCGCGCCATCGTGCAGGCGGCCCAGCGCGGTGTGCGGGTGCGCATTCTGCTCGATGACTTTCACAGCGCTGGCAAGAATGCGCAGATCATGCGCATGGCCTTTGTGCCTGGCATTGAGATGCGCATGTTCAACCCGCTGACCGGGCCGCGCGGCTCAACGGTCATCCGGGCGCTGACCACGCTTACCGACTTTCAGCGCGCCCAGCAGCGCATGCACAACAAGCTGTTTATTGCGGACAACAGCATTGGCATTGCAGGGGGGCGCAATCTGGGCGATGCCTACTTTGATGCGCTGGACAGCGACAACTTCATTGATCTGGACATCATGGCGGCCGGCTCGGTCGTGCGCCAGCTGTCTGCCAGCTTTGACCGCTACTGGAACGATGCCCGGGCCTACCCGGTCAGTACCCTGATTACGGAAAAAGAACTGCTGCACATCCAGAGCCTGCAGGAAGAAAGCACGCCAGCCACCACAGCTGCCGAGCGCAATATTGCCAACCTGCCGCCACTGAATCTGCAAGCTGTCAACTGGACCTGGGCACCTGCGCTGGTGCTGGCCGATGCCCCCAGCAAGATTCCCGCGCCGCCTGAAGACACCACCGAAGCGCAGACTACCGATGAAACCCTGCCGCTGATCCCGCACCTGCCGGACAGCCTAAACACCCACAGCAGCTCACCCAACCGCCAGGCCCTGCGCAGTGTGCTGCAGCCCGTGGTGCAGCAGGACAACGTCATCAGCGGGCTGCTGGCCCTGATTGATCAGGCGCAGCACGATGTGCTCATCGTCTCGCCCTACTTTGTGCCGGGCAAAGACATGAAAGAAGCCTTTGCACGCGCGCTGGAACGTGGTGTGCGGCTGCGCATTCTGACCAATTCGCTGGCGTCCAACGATGCGCCGCTGGCCCATGCGGGATACGCGCGCCACCGGCGTGATCTGCTGCAGCTGGGCGTGCAGCTGTATGAACTGCGCAGCGTGCAGGGCGGCAAGATCGGCGTCGATAACCTGCGCACGGCCACCCGCAAGATCACCGGCTCGCAAGGTCATTCGCGTGCCATGCTGCACTCCAAGATGCTGGTGCTGGACCACAAGCTCACCGTCATTGGCTCCATGAATCTGGACCAGCGCTCACAGCTGCAAAACACGGAAATTGCGCTGCTCATTGCCTCACGCCAGCTGGCCGGAGAAGCCACTGAACACATCGAAGCCAGCCTGCGCGAAGCGGCCTGGCTGCTGGAAGATACGCCCAAGGGCTTGGTCTGGCGCGCCCCGGAAGACAGCGACTGGGGCGATCAGACCAGCGAGCCCGATGCCAGCCTGCCGCTGCGCATGATGATTCGCATCATCGGGCCACTGGCCCCTGATCACCTGCTCTAGCGCTTCAATTTAGAGAGCTAGTAGCGCCCAGCCAGTGCGGCATCCAAAATCAAAGCAGCTTCAGGTGACCGATTTTCATACGCTGCCAGCTCCTGTTTCTGAAGCACGAACTCCACACCATAGCGCTCGCACTCCTGTTCCAGCCACTCTGCCACCAGATGCTGTTTGGTCAGCACGCGCACGCTCTGGAAGGCGGTTTCTGCTTCCGGGTAGCGGCGGCGCATCAGGTTCAGCCACTGCTTCAGGCGGCCGCCGCGCTGGTTGGGCGTCAGGTCACGGCACACCATCAGCCAGAAGCGCTGTAAATGTGGCAGCAGCTGCGCCCAGCTCACGGCAGGCGGCAGCTCAGTGGGAACAGTCTCCGAGTGCGGCACACCATCAGCCACAGCTGCACGCACTGCCAGCGCCAGCCCGGGGTCAGCCACACTGCCCCGGCCCAGCATCAGGTCGGTGCAGCCAGACTGCTCACGGCAGCGCAGGGCATCGTGCACGTTCCAGATCTCGCCGTTGGCAATCACGGGCACGTTCACCACAGCCTTGATCTCCGGAATCAGCTCCCAGTACGCGGGTGGGCGATAGCCCTCCACCTTGGTGCGCGCATGCACCACCAGTTCACAGGCACCGTTTTCCACCATGGCCAGCGCGCATTCGCGCATCAGGCTCTTGTCGTTAAAGCCCATGCGCATCTTGGCAGACACCGGCAAATGCGCAGGCACGGCCTTGCGCACGGCAGCCACCAGCTTGGCGATGCTTTCTGGATCTTGCAGCATGGAGGCACCACCGCCGTGGCGGTTCACGGTCTTGGCCGGGCAGCCAAAGTTCAGGTCAATGCCTTCCGGGTTCAGGCGTGCCAGATTGGCGGCGTTGGCGGCCATGTAGTCCGGGTCAGAGCCCAGCAGCTGGGCGCGCACCGGCACGCCGGCCAAGGTCTTGCTGCCATTGAGCAGCTCGGGCATGAAGCTCAGAAACACACGGTCAGGCAGGATGGAGCCGCTGACGCGAATGAACTCCGAAACGCAGCGGTCCACGCCCCCCACACGGGTGAGCACGTCGCGCAGCACAAAATCAAGCAAGCCCTCCATCGGGGCCAAAAACAGTCGCATGGGATGGTGTCTGCACCGCAGCGGGCGGTGCACATTCATAAGAAAAAATGGCTCTAGCGCAGATGCAGCAAGCGCCAGCAGCTATCAAAACCTTGGTCAGCAAGCACAATGGCAACCGCATATTGTCGCAAGCACACAGCTTTCCTGCCGGGGCAGTTCATCTTCCTGTCACAGCACAGGGGTGCAATCGCCGCATGTTTTTGCAACGCACCACCAAAGCCCTGCAGGAACTGGCACCAGGCCAGCGCGCGCTCAGCCTGCGTGCGCGCTCCATGCTGCTGCTTGCCGAAGGAACACCACGCCAGGTGCTGGAGCAGATGTATCACGGCCAGGCCAGGCTTCTTGTGGAGCAGCTGCTCGCCAATGGGTATCTGCAGACGATGGATGGCGCATCCTCTGCCCCTTCCAGAACCAGCCCCGCCCCCATGAGCCTGGCAGGCGTGCGCATGCACCTGTTTGATCTGTGTGAGCGCATGTTTGCCAACCGGCAGCATGCTACCGCCGAGCAGCTGCGCCATCTGCTGCGTGAAGCGCGTGATGCCGACAGCATGCTGCATGCACAGGAGCTGCTGCTTTATGCCGTACAGCAGCACGCTGGCGTGGAACGCGCCCAGGCCTTGCGCCGCCAGCTGGCAGACTGGCTGCCCGAGCGCAGCCTGGACAATGCCTGAATGACGGCGTTACCGTGTTACTGCGCCACAGCCAGTCGCCACAGCGAAGTCACTTCTGCCGCGCGAGCCGCATGCAAAGGGTCGCTCGCATCCTGCACCTTGCTGTGCACAGGTTTGGTGTCCATGCGGTAGACCACATACAGGCCAGCGTCTGCGATCCAACCTTCCAGTTCCGCACGGCTGCGCAGTCCCAGGTGCTCCGCCAGGTCCGACAAGATCAGCCAGCCCTCACCGCCGGGCAGCAGGTGCGCACGCAAGCCATTCAGGAAGCCGCGCAGCATGGCGCTGTTGTCGTCATAGACCGCCTGCTCCAGCGTGGTCACGGCACGCGCTGGCACCCATGGCGGGTTGCAGACGATCAGCCCGGCCTGCCCTTCGGGGAACAGATCGGTCTGCTGCAGCTGCACCTTGTCCTGCAGGCCCAGGCGCTGCAGATTGTCCTGTGCACAGGCCAGCGCACGGGGCGACATGTCCGTGGCAATCACCTGCTCCACACCGCGCTTGGCAAGTACGGCGGACAGCACGCCGGTGCCCACGCCGATATCAAAGGCCAGTGTTTTAGCAGCCTCTGGCAACGGCGCATCCTTGACCAGCTGCACATACTCACCACGCACGGGTGAGAACACGCCATAGTGCGGATAAATGCGCGCTTCCTTGCCCAGCACGGGCATGGGCACACCCTTCTTGCGCCACTCATGCGCACCCACCACACCCAGCAGCTCACGCAGCGACACCACCTGCAGGCCAGCATCTGCTGCAGGCTCACCCCAGGCTTCGATACAGGCCTGGCGCCAGTCCGGCGCACGGCGCAGGGCGATGCTGTAATCCGGCTGCAGCGCGATCAGAATGCTGCTGAGCACCCGTGCACGCTGGCCCTGTGCCTGGCGGTGCAGGTGAAATGCCTGCGCAGGCGTCACAGGGGCAGCGGCTGCCGCCTTGGCTTTGCGCGCCTTGGCCGAGTGGCTGCGCGCAGGCTTGTCCAGACGGCGCTTGAGCGCTTCCATCAGATGGCGTGCGTTGTGAAAGTCACCCACCCACAGCAGGCCCGTGCCCTCACAGGCCATGCGATAGGCTGCATCGGCAGTCACGGTATCGTCCACGACCTCCACGCGCCTTGGGGCCTGCTGGCCGTTTTCACTGCGCCATGCAGCTTCGTAGTCAATGCCCTGGTGTTGCCATTGCAGCATGCAGAAATTCCTCTCAGAGTCGGTGGGTGTAAATGCCGAGTATCGCGGCATCTACGCAGCAGGTTTTCAGCATGTGCTTCATGCCTGTGCTGCGGACAAAAAAAAGCGGCCCACTTGCGTGGGCCGTTGCAGGCAGCGGTTTAGCTCAAGGAACGCTTTAAGCGAATTTCCTCGATCTTGATACTACCCACAGGCGTGGTCTTAGCCGTTGACATTTCACGT
>JAEZZU010000260.1 GCA_023418355.1 Pseudomonadota bacterium
GGTTAGACGGGCCTACGGTGCTCATGGGCTCGGTCAGCACATAGCCTTGCAGCTTGGCCAGCCACAGGCCGGCTGCCAGATACAGCAGCACGGTCAGCAGTGCAGCCACCATGCCCCAGCGGCTGGCGCGCTGCTGCACCACGCCTTCGGTCTTGAAGACCAGCCAGACAGCACCGTGCATCAGCAGCATGCACAGCGACACCAGACCACACAGCAGCGCAAACGGCGTGAACAGGTCAAAGAAACTGCCCTCCCAGAACATGCGCAGATCGTCAGTCAGGCGGAAAGGCACGCCCAGCAGCACATTGCCTACGGCCACGCCGAACACCAGCGCCGCGCCCCAGCCGGACAGCGTCAGCAGCCAGTCCCAGGTGTTGCGCCAGGTGGCGCTTTCGCGCTTGCTGCGGAACTTGAAGGCCACGGGGCGCACGATCAGGCAGGCCAGCACGGCAAACATGGCCAGGTAAAAGCCGGAGAAGGAGATGGCGTACAGCAGCGGCCATGCCGCAAAGATGGCACCACCGCCCAGAATCAGCCAGACTTGGTTGCCTTCCCAGATCGGGCCAATGGTGTTGATCACCACACGGCGCTCTACATCGGTCTTGCCCGTGGCGCGCAGCAAAGCCGCAGCACCCAGGTCAAAACCGTCGGTGACGGCAAAGCCGACGAGCAAGATGCCCAGCAGCAGCCACCAGATGACGCGCAGGACGTCGTAGCTAATAAGTTCATGCAAGATCATGGTACGACCCTCTTGTGTTTATGACGTACGCTTGCCTGTGGCCAGCGCTGGAGCTGCATCAGACATGCCGTGCTGGTCAGGGTCTGAAGTCAGCGTGGGCCCCTTGATGATGGCCTTGTGCAGCAGCTTCATTTCAATGATGAACATCACGGTGTAGATCGCGATGAACATGCACAGGGTCAGCAGCACCGTTCCAGCACCCAGGTTGGACACTGCCATGGCCGTGGGCAGCACGCCTTCGATAATCCAGGGCTGACGGCCGACTTCCGCCACAATCCAGCCGCACTCGGCCGCGATCCAGGGCAGCGGAATGGCACACACGGCCACCTTGAGCAGCCAGCGATGCGCGTCCAGACGGCGGCGGGCCGAGAGCACGAAGAAGGTGATCATCAGCGCGATGAAGAAGAAGCCGCAGGCCACCATGATGCGGAAGCTCCAGAAAATCGGGAACACCGGCGGGATGGCATCACGCGCTGCCTGCTGGATCTGCGCTTCGGTGGCAGTACGCGGGTCATCGACATAGCGCTTGAGCAGCAGCCCATAGCCCAGCCAGTGACCGTTGTCTTCAAACTGCTGCTGCACGTCGGCAGGCACGGTTTCGCCCGGCTTGATCTGGCGGATTTTCTGCAGCGCGTCATACGCCACCACACCATTGCGGATGTGGGTCTGTGCACGCGCTTCCAGCTCCTTGATGCCTTCGATCGGGGTATCGAGCGAGCGGGTACCAATCAGGCCCATCACCCATGGAATATGGATGGCGTACTTGGTTTCCATCTTTTCCTGATCGGGAATACCAAACAGGGTGAAAGAAGCTGGAGGGGGTTCGGTCTCCCACATGGCTTCGATGGTCGCCAGCTTGACCTTCTGGTGCTCCGAAGTCAGATAGCCCGATTCATCGCCCAGCACCACCACGGACAGCGAGGCGGCCACACCAAAGGACGCTGCCACGGTCATGGAACGCTTGGCCAGCTCAATGTGACGGCCCTTGAGCAAGTACCAGGCCGAGACACCCAGCACAAACACCGCAGCCACGGTATAGCCGGCAGAGACGGTGTGCACAAACTTGGTCTGTGCGACGGGGTTGGTCAGCACGGCAAAGAAGTCATGCACTTCCATGCGCATGGTCTGGGGGTTGAACACCGCGCCGACGGGAACGTTCATCCAGCCGTTGGCAATCAAGATCCACAGTGCCGAGAAGTTGGAACCCGCAGCGACCAGCCAGGTGGCAATCAAGTGCTGCACCTTGGTCATGCGGTCCCAGCCGAAGAAGAACAGGCCCACAAAGGTGGCTTCCAGGAAGAAGGCCATCAGGCCTTCAATGGCCAGCGGGGCACCAAAGATGTCGCCTACGTAGTGGCTGTAGTAGCTCCAGTTCATGCCGAACTGGAACTCCATCACCACGCCCGTGGCCACGCCCATGGCGAAATTGATACCGAACAGCACGCCCCAGAACTTGGTCATGTCGCGCCAGATGGTGCGCCCCGTCATCACATAGACCGTCTCCATGATGGCGATGAGCACCGACAGACCCAGGGTCAGTGGCACGAATAAAAAGTGGTAGAGCGCCGTTACCGCGAACTGCAGCCGCGATATATCGACGATATCGAGTTCCATGGTGTCATCCTTTCCTCGGGGGACTTCTTGCCAAAGCAGCCATGTGAACGATCCGTCGCCATATCTCCCAGCGCGTCAGACCGTCAGTCAGGGCGCAAGCGCTTCACCCATTCATCGAAAAAGGCTGCTTCTTTTTTTGCTTGCCCTCGCACACTACCAGCCTCTATGTATGCAACTGTGTCAGCCATGAACGCTTCTCGTTGCAAATGTGTACACAGCACGACGGTTTTGCCTGCGGCGCGGTGCATCAGCCGCTGCAGCACATCGCGTGCCGTGGCGGCATCCAGCCCTTCCGTGGGCTCATCCAGCAGCCAGCATGGCTGGTTGGACAGAAACAGCCGCGCCAGCCCCAGCCGTCGCGCCTGCCCCCCCGACAGGCCCAGACCACCCTCACCCAGCATGCTGTCCAGACCGCGTGGCATGGCACGCACATCGTCGGCCAGACCGGCATCTTCCAGTGCGGCCCACAGGGCTGCATCGTCCGCGTCCGGCGCTGCCATGCGCAGGTTGTCGCGGATGGAATCCTGAAACAGCGCCACGCGCTGGGTCAGCCACACGCTGGGCAGGGCCTGCACCATGCCTGAGGTGGCCGACAGCTCACCCGCCAGCACTTCCAGCAAGGTCGATTTGCCAGCCCCACTGGGGCCAACCAGCGCCAGTCTGGCACCACGCGGAATCTGCAGATTCACCTGGTGCAGCGCAGGCACAGCAGAGCTCGCATGCTGCACCGTGACCTGATCGAGCACAAAGGCCATGTCTGCCGCAGTTGGTGGCTGACTGCTGGGTGCATCGCTCACCGGCGCCTGCAGGCGTTCGCCCAGACGGCGTGCAGCCAGCCGGGTGCGGCCCGCTTCCAGCGCACCGCGGCGCAGTGCCGAAAAAGGCTCCATGGCCGTCAGCGCCACCAGCAAGGCCAGGGCTGCACCGGGCGCCCCGATCACCCCTGCCTGTACCAGCCAGCCCGCCATGGCCAGCACGGCGGCCAACACCAGTGCACCGGCAATGCCAAAGCCGGTGGCGGCCTGCGCATCGAGCCGGTTCAGGGCATGGTCGGTCTGCGCCACGCGGGCATCCGCCTGCATGAGCTGATCACAGGCCTCGGGCAGCTGACCCGCCATGAGCAGCTCGGTCTGCCCAGCCACCACATCCACGGCCTGGGCGCGCAGGCGCTCCAGTGCAACGGCACGGCGCAGAGCAGGCACATGGCTGCGGCGCAGCAGCCACCAGGTCAGGCCACCGCCGGCCAAGCACAGGCCCAGCAGCACGGCCACACCCAGCCACCAGGTCAGCGCGCCAAGCACCACGGCGGCCAGCAGCACGGCACCAGCGGCCGCAGCCACAGGCACGATCAGGCGCAGATACAGACTGTCGAGCGCATCCACGTCTGCCGTCAGGCGCTGCAGCAAGCGCGCGGGGCGCAGCTGCAGCTGGCGTGCCGCACCGGGCTGAGCCCAGCCCAGAAAGAGTTTTTCCCGCAGCGCCGCCAGCACGGCCAGCGTGGCTTCGTGCGTAACCAGGCGCTCGCCATAGCGTGAAGCCGTGCGCCCCATGGCCAGCAGGCGGATACCTGCCGAGGGCATGAACACGTCAAACACCAGCGCTGTCGCAGGCACCAGCCCGGCAATGGCCGTGGCCGCAATAAACCAGCCAGACAGCCCCAGCAAAGCCATGCCCATGACCACGGTGAGCGCTGCCATCAGCATGCCGCCCAGCCACCAGCGCCGCGGCGCCATCTGCGCCAGCAGGCGGCTCATCTGCCGCAAACCCATGCGTTGCTTTTTCATGCTGCGACCTCCTTGAGCGCAATCGTGCGGTCCATCAAGGCCGCCAGGGCCGGATCATGGGTGGCAACCACCAAGGTCTTGCCTGCCGCCATCGCACGCAGGTTGTGCATGACTTGCGCGCCCGTCTCTGGGTCGAGGTGGGCCGTGGGTTCATCGACCAGCCACAGGCCTGCATGCTGCTGCACCGCCATGCGTGCCAGCCCCAGGCGCACGGCTTCACCGCCAGACAGCCCTTGCCCTGCTTCGCCCAGACTGGTGCTGTAGCGCTGGGCGAAGGCATGGCCCAGACCCGCCTGCTGCAAGGCCTGCTGCACGGCAGCGGGCGCCACCCCATTGCGCCCCAGATGCACATTGCGCGGCACGCTGCCCGCAAAGATATGCGGCTGCTGGCTCATCCAGGCGATGCGGGCACGCATGCCAGGCCAGTCCTGCGCCTGCATGGGCTGGCCATCGAGTGCCAGCTGCTGCGCAGGCACGGGCAGCAGACCCGCCAGCTGCGCCAGCAGCACCGATTTGCCGGCACCACTGGGCGCCCAGATGGCGACATGCTCCCCGGGCTGAATGTCCAGATTCACAGGGGCGAGCATCGCATCGCCATCGACCGCCACCTGCAGATCATGGGTACGCACGCCCATCGCGCTGTGCGACACCACCTGTGGCGCAGCGTCCAGCGCTGCGGGCAAAGGCTTGCGCTGCTGGCTCAGGGCCTGCAGTCCTTCCATGGCGGCCTGCCCGGCGGCACGGTCGTGCCAGACGGCAGACAGCTCGCGCAGCGGGTCAAAAAAGCTGGGGGCCAGCATCAGCACCCACAGCGCCTGCCCCAGAGACAGCTTGTCCCCCCAGGCACCAAACGGCAGATTGCCCAGCAGGTGAAAGCCCACGTACATGGCCACCATGGCCACGCCCAGAGCCGAAAATAGCTCCAGCACGGCGGACGACAAAAAGGCAATGCGCAGCACACGCATGGTGCGCACGCGCAGCGACTCGGCATGGTCACGCAGGCGGCTGGCCGTGTGCGGCACCGCATGCAGGGCGCGCAGCGTGCTCAGTCCGCGCAGGCGATCGAGCAAAAAGGCATTCATCTGCCCCAGCTCCACCATCTGGGCTTCGCTGGCTGCCTTGGCGCGCCAGCCCACGATGGCCATGAACAAGGGAATCAGGGGCGCGGCAAACAGCAAAATGAGTGCAGCCACCCAGGACTGCGTGGCGACCGCCAGCGCGATCAGCGGCGAGACCACCATGACCCGCCACATCGCAGGCTGGTAGCGCGACAGCCAGGGCACGATGGCTTCTGCCTGCTCAGCCAGGGCGCTCGCAGCCAGGCCGGAGGGCGCACGCGTGCGGTCCATGGGTGAAGTCTGGGCCAGCGCCTGCAGGGCCTGCTGGCGCAGCTGGCTGACCTGTGCGCGCGCATGCACATAGGTCACGCGCACACCGCGCCCCTCACACAGGGCGCGCAGAATGCCGCAAACGGCCACACCGGCAACCTGCCAGACCAGATACTGCATGCCCTGCCCATCGGCAAAGCACTGCACCGCCCAGGCGATAAAGGCAGCCTGCGGCAGCCACAGCAGTGAAGACAGCACCAGCCATCCACTGCCAGGTTGTACGGGTCTTCGTGCGCGGGAGCGTGCCGTGCCGTCTGGCGGTGGAGTCACTGTGGTGGTCATCGTGGGGGAATCTGCAACAAAAAGAAAAAACACATGCTAGCAACTGCGCGCCATGCCCTGCACACCATACCCGTGCAAGTCTTAGCGTTGCTGCAGGACATCGCGCTGCCGCGCATAAAAAAAGCACCCGAAGGTGCTTGTAGTGCGCGCGGTGTTTACGCTGCCAGCAGGCGCGCTCGTGCTGCCTGATATTCGCGCTTCAGACGCGCCACCACCTCGGCAGCAGGCTGGACTTTGTCGATCACGCCAATGCCCTGACCGCAGCCCCAGATGTCTTTCCAGGCCTTGGTGCGGCCCGAACCAAAGTTCATGGCGCTGGGGTCGGACACCGGCAGGTTGTCAGGGTCTAGACCTGCGGCGCGGATGGAAGGTGCCAGATAGTTGCCATGCACGCCCGTGAACAGGTTGGAATAGATCACATCGTCGGAGTTGCAGTCCACGATGGCCTGCTTGTAGGCCTCATCGGCACGTGCTTCCTCGGTGGCGATAAACAGCGAACCCATGTAGGCAAAGTCAGCGCCCATGGCCTGCGCAGCCAGCACAGCGCCACCGGTGGCCATGGAGCCTGACAACGCCAGCGGGCCATCATACCACTGGCGGATTTCCTGAATCAGGGCAAACGGGCTCTTGGTGCCCGCATGGCCACCAGCACCGGCGGCCACGGCGATCAGGCCGTCCGCACCCTTTTCAATGGCCTTGTGCGCAAACTTGTTGTTGATCACATCGTGCAGTACCACGCCACCCCAGCTGTGCACGGCCTGGTTCACGTCTTCACGCGCGCCCAGGCTGGTGATGACCACCGGCACCTTGTACTTGGCACAGACTTCCATGTCGCGCTCCAGACGGTCATTGCTCTTGTGCACGATCTGGTTGATGGCAAAGGGCGCAGCCGGTGACTCGGGGTGTGCCTGGTTGTGGGCAGCGAGTGCCTCGGTGATCTCGGCCAGCCAGTCGTCCAGCTGTTCCGCAGGGCGCGCATTCAGTGCTGGCATGGAGCCCACGATGCCTGCCTTGCACTGGGCAATGACCAGCTTGGGGTTGCTGATGATGAACAGGGGCGAGCCAATGACTGGCAGCGCCAGGTTTTGCAGCGCCGCAGGAATTTTGGACATGCAGGATCTCCGTCTTTTAATTAGAACCAAATAAGCTGCTAACGCTTGCTGTACAAGCGCCAGCAGCTATTTTTTTCACAGTTTATGAGCAGAACGACAGCGCCTGGCTCACAGACTGTCACGCGGGTGTCAGAACGCGTCCAGCGGCAGCGCACAGGCGCTTTCGCCACCGAGCAGGATGCTGTCACGCAGGCTGGCCGTGCGGGTCAGGATGTGCTCGGCATAGAACTGCGCCGTGGTGATCTTGGACTGCATGAAGGCCACGTCCTCGCCCTGGGCCAGCTTGTCCTGCGCCACCAGCAGTGCGCGGCCCATCTGCCAGCCCGCCATCAGATTGCCGGCCAGCATCAGATACGGCACGCTGCCCGCATACACGGCATTGGGTGACGCCTTGGCCTTGCCCACCACAAAGTCCACCACCTGCAGGAAGGCCTCGCGCGCTGACTGCAGGCGATCTGCCATGGACTGCGCCGCTGCCGTGCCGCTGGCACGCAGGGCTTGCTCCGTCTTGGCGATCTGCGCTGCAATGGCTTTGGCGTTTTCACCACCATCACGCGCGGTCTTGCGACCCACGAGGTCGTTGGCCTGAATCGCGGTCGTGCCTTCGTAGATGGTCAGAATCTTGGCATCGCGGTAGTACTGGGCAGCACCGGTTTCTTCGATAAAGCCCATGCCACCGTGCACCTGCACGCCCAGGCTGGTCACTTCCAGGCTCATCTCGGTGCTGTAGCCCTTGACCAGCGGCACCATGAATTCGTAGAACGCCGCATTGGCCTTGCGCACGTCCGCATCCGGATGGTGATGGGCCGCGTCATAGGCAGCCGCTGCAGTACTGGCCATGGCGCGGCAGGCTTCGGTCACGGAGCGCATGGTCATGAGCATGCGGCGCACATCGGGATGGTGAATGATGGCGGCGCTGCCTGCCACAGAACCATCGACCGGACGGCTTTGCACGCGGTCACGCGCATACTGCACGGCGCGCTGGTAGGCGCGCTCAGACACGCCAATGCCCTGCAGGCCCACGCCGTAGCGGGCGGCGTTCATCATGATGAACATGTACTCCAGCCCGCGGTTTTCTTCGCCCACCAGGTAGCCAATGGCACCGCCGTTGTCGCCATACTGCAGCACGGCCGTGGGCGAAGCCTTGATACCCATCTTGTGCTCGATGGACACGCAATGCACATCGTTGCGCGCGCCCAGGCTGCCATCGTCATTGACCAGGAACTTGGGCACGACAAACAGGCTGATGCCCTTCACCCCTTCCGGCGCACCGGCCACACGGGCCAGCACCAGGTGGATGATGTTCTCGGCCATGTCGTGCTCACCATAGGTGATGAAAATCTTGGTGCCGAAAATCTTGTAGGTGCCGTCAGGCTGGGGCTCGGCCTTGGTGCGCACCAGCGCCAGGTCGGAGCCGGCCTGGGGCTCGGTCAGGTTCATGGTGCCAGTCCACTCGCCCGACACCAGCTTTTCCAGGTACTTGGCCTTGAGCGCGTCGCTGCCTGCAGTCAGCAGCGCTTCGATGGCGCCATCGGTCAGCAGCGGGCACAGTGCAAAGCTGATGTTGGAGGCATTGAGCATTTCCACGCAGGCCGCACCAATGGTCTTGGGCAGGCCCTGACCGCCAAAGTCCACGGGGTGCTGCAGGCCCTGCCAGCCGCCTTGCACGTACTGCTGATAGGCCTCCTTGAAACCGGGCGTGGTCGTGACCTTGCCTTCGGCAAAGCTCGAAGGCTGGGTATCGCCGGGCACGTTCAGTGGCTCGATCACGCCTTCGCACAGCTTGGCGCTTTCTTCGAGCACAGCCTGGGCCGTATCGAGATTGGCATCTTCAAATCCGGGGATCTGTGCCACCTGGGACAAATTGGCCAGGTGCTCCATGCAGAACAGCATGTCTTTAACAGGTGCGGTAAAGCTCATTGTCTCGTCTTTCTTTTATATAAAAATGGCCTCCAGCGCTGATGAAATCTGCGCTGAAAGCTACATTTTTATTGGGTTACCCGACCCTGAGCATTGACAATGCTCAGGTCCACGAATTTGGATCCCACCTGCACACCTGGACGGAAACCCACCCAGTAGCCGCCCAGATCCACCGGCCCCAGACTGCGCAAGCTGCTGCTCAGCTGCTCAGCCGTCCATGGCGCCGTGCTACGGCGCATGGCTTCCACCAGCACCTTGGCATTCACAAAACCTTCCATCATGGCGTAGCTCACGGGGTGCTGTTCTTCACCTCCGTTCAGTCGCACCAGATCGCGAAACTCCTTGTTCAGCTTGTTGTTGGAGCGGTAGGGATTGGGCACGACCTGCGCAATCGACACCCCGCGCATCAACTCCACAGGCAGGCGTACCGCCAGCTGCTCAATGTCAGCGCTGGAGATCGCATAGATCTGCGCCGCCCCGCCCTCCAGGCGATAGCGCTCGAGAAACCCTGCCGTCATGGGGCTGGAGGCCACCACAATGATGGCCTGTATGTACGGCTGCGCCTTCTGCAGGCTGTCCACTTCGGAGGCCTGCCCCATCTTGTGGCCCTGCATCTTCAGGCTGGTCACCAGACGTGCACCAGAATTCGTCACCGTCTCTCGCACCAGCTGCTCCAGTGCCTGTGCTTCCTCAGGTTCACGGTCGTCATACACCAGCGCCAGATCCAGCAGGCCCAGCGTTGCCAGATGCTTGGCAATTTTTTCCAGTTCCTGCGGCAGGCCTGCACGCGTGCTGAACATCTGAGGGGCATTCAGCACCTGCATGTCTGTGCTCTGAAAACCCACCAGGCTGATGCGGTGCTGCGCCAGCAGCTGGCTGTCCAGCAAATGGCGCAGGTTGCGGTTACCAAAGTAACCCGCCAGGGCCACAGGCTTGTAGTCCTGCAGCAGCTTTCGGGTCTGCTCCACCGTGGTCTCAGGCACGCCACGGTCATCGGCCGTCACCAGCTTGATGCGCTCTCCATGCACACCGCCACTGCGGTTGACCTGGTCGAAATACAGACGCATGCCTTGTGCATAGGCCTTGGTCTGTACCGCAGCCGCTCCCGTAAACGGCCCGACCTGGCCGATCACCCAGTCGGCATATGCCAAGGTGCTCCCCCAGGCACCAAGAGCCAGCAGGCAGCTGGCGAATATGCGTGAACCCAGTCCTCTCATGCTTGTATGTCTCTTGTTTTACTTGTGTTTGTTCATGCTTCGGAAGATCACCTGTCTGCGTCATCTTCTCGAAGTGCTGCCCACACCGCCCGGCGGTGCGCTGTCATGAGTCCGGGCGTGTCAGCAGCTGTAATGCAAAAAGGAGGGCGAACCCTCCTTTTATTCACGCACGATTTACAGTGCCTGCACCAGGGCAGGAACTGCCTCGAACAGGTCGGCTTCCAGACCATAGTCCGCCACCGAGAAGATGGGGGCTTCGGGGTCCTTGTTGATCGCCACGATGACCTTGGAGTCCTTCATGCCAGCCAGGTGCTGGATCGCGCCGGAAATACCGCAGGCGATGTACAGCTGAGGCGCCACGATCTTGCCGGTCTGGCCGACCTGCAGGTCGTTGGGCGCGTAGCCTGCGTCCACAGCCGCACGGGAAGCACCGATGGCCGCGCCCAGCTTGTCGGCCAGAGGGGTGATGACTTCGTTGAACTTCTCGGCCGAGCCCAGTGCACGACCACCGGAGACGATGATCTTGGCGGCCGTGAGTTCGGGACGGTCGCTCTTGGTCACTTCGCGGCCCACAAAGGCGCTCTTGCCAGAGTCAGCCACGGCAGCCACGGTTTCCACCGCAGCGGAACCACCGGTGGCAGCAGCGGCGTCAAAGCCGGTGGTGCGCACGGTGATCACCTTGGTGGCGTCGCCAGACTGCACGGTGGCAATGGCGTTACCGGCGTAGATGGGGCGCTCAAAGGTGTCGGCGGACACAACAGCAGTGATGTCGCTGATCTGCGCCACGTCCAGCTTGGCGGCCACGCGAGGGGCGGTGTTCTTGCCCGAAGCGGTGGCGGGGAACAGGATGTGGCTGTAGTTGCCGGCAATGGCCAGCACTTGGGCGGCAACGTTTTCGGCCAGGCCGTCCTTCAGGCTTGCGCCATCGGCATGGATGACCTTGGAGACACCAGCGATCTGGGCAGCAGCAGCGGCAGCAGCAGCGGCGTTTTCACCAGCCACCAGCACGTGCACATCACCACCGCAGGCCACAGCGGCCGTCACGGTGTTCAGGGTTGCGCCCTTGATGGAGGCGTTGTCGTGTTCAGCAATAACGAGTGCGG
>JAEZZU010000278.1 GCA_023418355.1 Pseudomonadota bacterium
CATCCCGCCAACCCACCCGAACACAAAGCCCCGAACCGTTATGGGTAATGGTAAGAAACCGACAAAAATGACATTTGAAACACATAAAATATTATCACTTTTAGACAAATACATTGAGAGTATTTTCTATTACAATGACTTTGTGCCTGAACATAGTATAGAAAAAGTAATTCCAACAGGAAACATCTTTATTCTTATCGAACTTGACGGGTATGAAAGAAAAACTTTTAACAATCAACTAGAACCCATTGGACATTTTAGAAATAGTTGGGTTTCAGGTATGCACCAGAAACATTTGAATATTTCAGCACATAAGAATTCTGAAATGCTAGTTATTCAATTTAAATCTTTTGGAGCATATCCATTTTTAAAAGTACCAATTACCGAACTGAATAATAAAGTTGTTCAAGCTGAGAATTATTTTGGAGAAAGTATTTTGAAACTTCGTGAAGCAATTATTTCAAAACAAACTATTTCTGACAAATTCAAAATGGTTGAAAAATGGTTATTAGAAACATTTGACGATAAGAAAATGCCGCCAAAGGAAATAATTGACTTTATGAAATCGCTTCAAAGTCAGCCTTTTTCGAAACACAATGAATTACTCAAAGACTATCCCAAGACGAGTAAAAACCTCATTGACCAGTTTAAAAAATACTGTGGTTTGACACCAAAAGTCTTTCATAGGATTTTTCGTTTCAACACTTTGTTGGCAAAAATCAACCAAAAACAGGAAATAGTTTGGACTGATATAGTCTATGAAACAGGATATTCAGACCAATCACATTTTATAAAAGAGTTTCATGAGTTCAGTGGCTTCAATCCCACTCAATTTATTAAAAATGGGTACAATGATTCCGTTCCGAATTTTTTACCCCTTGACAAGTAGGTTAATTTTCTACTATACATTGAGTAAACTACGGAGTAAATTTGCGCCAAATTTAAAACGATATAAATTATGGACATTTCAACACTTAATTGGTTTGCAGTTATTGTAGCCGCACTTTCAAATTTTTTAATTGGTGGACTTTGGTATTCACCGCTACTTTTTGGCAAGGTATGGATGAAAGAGAACAACTTCTCTGATGACGACCTAAAAAAAGGAAATATGGCAAAGATTTTTGGACTAACCTTTCTTTTTTCAATTGTAATGGCGTTCAATTTAGGAATGTTTTTAAATGATGCCAATACAACAACAAGTTGGGGTGCAATTGCGGGATTTTTGGCAGGGTTTGGATGGGTAGCAATGTCCATTTTTACAATAGGGCAGTTTGAAAGGAAATCCGCAAAATATATGCTCATACACGGTGGGTATGTAACGATTGGTTTTATTGTAATGGGTTTAATAATCGGAATTTGGAGATAAAATAACAATATGGACAAAGCAACTCAAACAATGATAGACAACCTGCATAAAAATACAGGTAAGTCTTTAGAACAATGGATTGAAATTGTGAAATCTCAAAACTTTGCAAAACACGGAGAAATAGTTAAGTTTCTAAAAGAACAGCACGAATTTACTCACGGATTTGCAAACCTTGTAGCACACAAAGCAAACGAATCGGATGCAGGTTCAGCAGATAATCAAGACGACTTGATAAGTAAACAATTTAATGGTAAAGAACATTTTAAAGTCATTTACGACAAACTAATTTCTGAAATTCATACTTTCGGAAACGACATTGAAATTGCACCAAAAAATACCTATGTGAGTTTAAGAAGAAAAAAACAATTTGCGACTTTAAATCCTGCAACAAAGACACGTTTCGAGATTGGTATCAACTTAAAAGGACAAGAACCTAAAGGGAAGTTAGAACCCGAAAAACCTAATGCAATGTGTTCTCATAAAATAAACCTTACTGATATAAAAGACATTGACAAAGAAGTAATTGAATGGATAAAAACGGCTTATGACAATGCAGGATAGAAGAACCACTACCCATAACAGCACCTACACGCAAGTGGGGGTTCAGTGCTTCTATGAAAGTGAAGTGCTTAAATCAAGTTTTGTGAATCTAATAATGTTAAGTGCTAAAAATCCCCACCTGCGTGTAGCTGCGAAACGTTAGCAGCAAGGCTAAAAAAATAAAAAAAGAGTTTTGAGTTTGACAAATTAGTGCGAAAAAAGAAAAGAATAAACGAATGAAACCGAAAATTCTACTAGCAGTTTTAATTCTGCTGACAACGACAGGACAATTATTATTAGCACAAACTAAAGGTATTGTGGTTGACAAAGTTTCTCGTCAACCAATTGCCTATGTAAGCATATATACTAAAACAGGCGACAAAGTTTTTGGTGCAGTGACTAATGAAAAGGGAGAATTCTCGATTGACTTTTCTTTTCAGACGCTTTTCTTTTCTCACATTAATTACGAAAAAACTGAAATTTTAAAATCGGACATAAAAGACTCAATTTATTTGATTCCGACAACAACTTTGCTTTCTGAAGTTGTTGTGAGTAGCAAACAACCTAAATGGATTAATTCGCTTTTAAAGCAGGTTGTAGAACAGAAAAACAAGAACTATCAAACTAAAGAAAACGTATTCTCATACAAATATGAATCTTATACGCTAACTGATTCAAATGGATATGCATTTAAAAGTAATGGAAATTTGCAAGTGCCACAATTAAAAAAGAATACACAATATAAGATTGATGCTCAGAAGAATATTATCAAATACAAAGACAAAACAGCTGGAACAGACTTCTCGAATTTAAAAAGAATGCTTTATGATGACTTTTTGCTAAATCTAAACAGCGACTTTATCAAAGACAATAACTTTTATTTGAACAACTCATTTTCAGACAAAAATAAGAACATAATTCAACTTAATTTTTCGTCAAAAAAGTATACTGATTATGACGGATATTTAGTTGTTGACACCTTGAATAAAGTGATTTTAGAAGTTGAAAGAAATTGTGGAACTGTTTTCAATATTAAAACTCAGACTTCAGGTGTACTGAGAAATCTTTCTTCGTCAAAAGTTGGATTTAATTATAACACTTGGATTACAAAGACCATTATTAAGTACAGTAAAGTTGGTCAAGCTTATTATATGTCAGATTGTAAGTATAAGTTCTACATGAAAACCTCAACTCACAACAAAAAAGTAGACTTAAAATACTTTACGTCAATGGAATCTCATTTAAGTCTAGAAAATAAAACAGAAAAATCTTTGAACGAATTCAAGGTAATACCTAAACCCTATTATCTGATTGTATTTTACACAAAACAAATGAGAAAAGAAGAAGAGTCCCTGAATAAAGTACCGGTAACTTTTGAGAAATTCTAACAAAACAAAACGACCAAAGCCCAGCTGCTAATACTTAGGCTTCCTGCGGTCGGGACGACCCAGCAAGGAAGCGTCGGTTGAACCGTATTCCCTATGCGAGAAATTCTGTTCAACGAGCGTTAAGAAGAACTGGTAGTTATGGAGAAAGCGACCGGTTTTGTTGAGTTGTCGCAAGGGAAGAAAAGATAAAAGAAATAGCGAGAATGCTGAAATTAGTAAATTTTTTAAAGAAACTCAGCAGAAAAAGATAAGAAAACAGGCAGAAACAGCGGTTTTTGCTTCAGTATAGGCAAAGCAATGGCCGTCCCCGCTTTATACGGGGCTTATGGAGTTACAGATTAAAGGTTTTGGTTAGCCATTCTGGGATAAAACACGTTATCGGGCGAACGAATGCGCGGTATTATCTCTACCGGAATCATAGTGCCGGTTTTGCATTTGGAGCATTTGCAGGGATGATGAC
>JAEZZU010000011.1 GCA_023418355.1 Pseudomonadota bacterium
ACGACGTTCAAGACGTCTATCACAACGCTGACTTATGAAAATTCTTGTGATTGGCGGCGGTGGCCGCGAGCACGCACTGGCGTGGAAACTGTCGCAATCGCCCAAGGCAACCAAGGTGTTTGTGGCCCCCGGCAATGCGGGCACGGCGCTGGCTGGTGGCAAGCTGCAGAACGTGGCCATCTCGGATGTGGTCGAGCTGCGTGAATGGGCGCAGGCGGAAGGGATTGCCCTGACCGTGGTTGGTCCTGAGGCCCCCCTGGCTGCGGGTGTGGTGGATGAATTCCGCGCCCATGGCCTGAAGATTTTTGGCCCCACCAAGGCTGCCGCACAGCTGGAGTCGTCCAAGGCTTTCTCCAAGGCCTTCATGCGCCGCCATGGCATTCCTACAGCGGACTACGACACCTTCACCGATCCAGCTGTAGCCCACGCTTTTGTGGACCGTCTGGGTGCACCCATCGTGATCAAGGCCGATGGTCTGGCTGCGGGCAAGGGCGTGGTTGTCGCCATGACACTGCAGGAAGCGCACGATGCCGTGGACTTCATGCTGGTGGACAACAAATACGGCGTGCAGCACAACGAAGGCGGCGCACGTGTGGTGATTGAAGAGTTCCTCGCTGGCGAAGAAGCTTCCTTCATCGTGCTGTCTGATGGCAAGAACGTGGTGGCCATGGCAACCAGCCAGGACCACAAGCGCCTCAAGGACGGTGACGAAGGCCCTAACACTGGCGGCATGGGCGCGTATTCGCCTGCCCCCGTGGTGACCGCGGACGTGCACGCACGTGCCATGCGCGAAATCATTCTGCCCACGATCCGTGGCATGGAAAAGGATGGTGCGCCTTTCACTGGCTTCCTGTATGCCGGCCTGATGATTGATGCCAATGGCCAGCCCAAGACCCTGGAGTTCAACACCCGCATGGGTGACCCTGAAACCCAGCCCATCATGATGCGCCTCAAGAGCGATCTGGTGGACGTGATGCTGGCTGCCGTAGACGGCAAGCTCGATCAGGTGGAGCTGGAGTGGGACCGCCGCACTGCACTGGGCGTGGTCATGGCCGCTGCTGGTTACCCTGAAGCACCTCGCAAGGGCGATGTCATCACCGGTCTGCCTGCTGCAGCCGATGACGCCATGGTCTTCCATGCAGGCACGCAGCTCAATGACGCAGGCCAGCCTGTGACATCGGGTGGCCGTGTGCTGTGCGTAACGGTGCTGGCCGACAGCGTACGTCAAGCCCAGCAACGTGTGTATGACGTCACGCGTGGCATCCATTTCGATGGCATGCAATACCGCCGTGACATTGGCTATCGCGCCATCAAGAACTAAGGAGCCGGGCTTGCAAGAGATCACTGCCATCGTGCCGCAGGTGCGTGCGTATCTGCTGGATTTGCAGGCACGCATTACCCAGGCGCTGGAAGATGTGGAAGCCCAAGCCGGAGAGGGCGCTGCCAAGTTTCTGGCAGACCCTTGGCAAAAGGGTGCTGAAGAGCGCCTGCAGGGCGACGGCATTACCAAGATTCTGGAAAACGGTCTGGTGTTTGAGCGCGCTGGCTGTGGTTTTTCGCATGTCAGGGGCGCGCAGCTGCCACCTTCGGCCACGCAGCATCGCCCAGAGCTGGCAGGTGCGCCGTTTGAGGCCATGGGTGTTTCGCTGGTGTTTCACCCCCGCAACCCCTATGTGCCTACGGTGCACATGAATGTGCGCATGATCGCGGCTGGCCATGAAGGCCAGCCCAAGACATGCTGGTTTGGTGGCGGCATGGACCTCACGCCAGTCTATGGCTTTGAAGAAGATGCCGTGCACTTTCACCAGACCTGCCGTGACGCGCTGCAGCCCTTTGGCAGTGATCTGTATCCGCGCTTCAAGCAGTGGTGTGACGAGTACTTCTACCTCAAGCACCGCAACGAGCAGCGCGGCATCGGCGGCATCTTCTTTGACGACTTCAGCGAGCTGGGGCAGGAGCAGGGCTTTGCCATGCTGCGCTCGGTAGGTGATGCGTTCCTGAAAGCCTATCTGCCTATTGTTGAGCGCCGCAAGGCCATGACCTATGGCGAGCAGCAGGTGGACTTCCAGCGCTACCGCCGTGGCCGCTATGTGGAGTTCAACCTGGTCTGGGATCGCGGCACCCACTTCGGTCTGCAGTCCGATGGGCGCACGGAGTCCATCCTGCTGTCCATGCCCTTGCATGCGAACTGGAGTTACCAGCGCCAGGATGCTCCGGGCACGCCGGAAGCCCGACTGCTGAGTGAATTCTAGGTACGCCGCGATTGGCTTTGAGCAGCCGACAGCGCTTGTGCTGCAGGAAAACTATAATTTCCGTAGCTGCCGGCCTCAGATTGCCTGTGGCCGGCATTTCTTTCTTTACAAACACAATAAAAGACCTGTCTGCGCGGGGCAGCATATGAGGGGCGTTGTAGCTCACACATGCACCGCGCTATATTGACCGGAACTTTCCAACCAGACATCGCCTGATGAGCACTTCCACCCAATCGGATTCCGCAGCCAAAAAAGACGTGACCAAACTCCAGCGTGCCATCGTCGATGGCCTGGAAGACGTCAAGGCCC
>JAEZZU010000018.1 GCA_023418355.1 Pseudomonadota bacterium
TGGTCTGCTGGGCAGACATGCCGGTCTTGGCAATCCACAGAGAATTCATCATGGTGAAGTTTCCTTCGCTAATGCGTTACATCACGGCTTAGCCGTTGAGGCTCAGCAGCTGGCTGGCCGTCTTGTCGTTGTTTTCAGCGGTGGTCAGCAGCTTCATCTGCTGCTCGAACTGGCGCGAGGCGGCAATCATGCCGACCATGGATTCCACCGCATTGACGTTGGAACCCTCCAGTGCGCCGGCCACCACGGTGGCGTTGGCATCCGCAGGCAGATCGCCCTGCGCGGTGCGGAACAGGCCGTCATCACCGCGCTGCAGAGGCTGCTCGGCATTGGGGGTGACAAGCTTCAGCCGCCCGATGTTGATCGGGTCCTGCCCGTCAAGCGTGGCCACCACGGTGCCGTCGCCACCAAAACTGATGCGGGCGTTCTGCGGCACATCAATGGGGGCACCTGCTTCGCTGAGCACGGGCAGGCCGGTGGCGGTGATCAGCTGGCCTTCGGCCGTTACTTCCAGTGCGCCGTTGCGGGTGTAGGCCTCCAGGCCATCCAGTCCCTGTACGGTGAACCAGGCATTGCCACGTGCCATCAGGTCGGTGTTCTTGCCAGTGGTGATGGCGGGGCCAGCCTGCTCGAGGTGACCAGAGGTGGCATCCAGACCGAACACGCGTGTGGTGGAGCCCTGACCCTGCAGTGGCACCGAGCGGAAGGTGCTCAGCTCGGCACGGAAACCGGTGGTTGAGACATTGGCCAGGTTGTTCGACAGCACCGCCTGCCGCTGAGCAGCGGCGTTGGCGCCGGTCATGGTGGTGTAGATGATGCGGTCCATCGCAAACTCCTAAATACGCGTATTCAGTGCAGCGCTTAGCGCAGGTTCACCAGGGTCGAGAAGACCTGATCCTGGGTCTTGATAGCTTGGGCGCTGGCCTGGTAGGCACGTTGCGCCGTCATCATGTTGACCAGCTCGGCGGTCAGGTCCACGTTGGACTCTTCCAGGGCACCTGCAATCAGCGAACCAAAGGTGCCGGACTTGGCGGTGCCCGGGATTTCTTCGCCAGACTCTGGCGTCTTCATCCACTTGTCACCACCGACGGCGGCCAAGCCCTGGGTGTTGCGGAAATCGGCCAAGGCCAGTTGGCCCTCACTGCGCTTAATACCGTTGGAGTAGTTGGCAATGATGGTGCCGTCATCCGAGATATTGATGCTGGTGAGTGAGCCCGAGGCATAGCCGTCCTGGCTCAGGCGGCTGACGGCAAAGCCTGTGCCGAACTGGGTGACACCCCTGAGATCCAGTTCCACTGTGAAGGGATCCAGCTTGTTGGGATTCACTTTGCTGCTGTCTACTTCGACGGGCAATACGAATGCCATCTGCGCTTCACCCGTGGAGGTGCCACCTACAGGGTTGGCTGCATCGAAAACGGTAGATGTACCTGGGTAGGTGTCTTGATAAGACGCGGAAACAATATGCCCCACGGCAGGGTCTGGATCGCTGTAGGTGTAACTCCAGGTGCGCGTGATTTCCAGTGTCTTGTTGCGCAGGTTGGGGTTGGTTTCAGACTGGTCAATATAGTTGTAGGTGACAACTTGTGTGGCAGTCCCTGTCGCAGGCGTAGGGGGTGTCGCAGAAGCATCGCCTGGCGTTGTCACGATTGCAGAGCGTTCACCCACTGTTCCCATGCCAGTGGGTTGACCCAGTGTGTTCATTTGCATGAATCCCATGGGCGCGTTGATCACTGGTGGAACGGCAGCCAGATCATCCAGCTGATTGAACATGGTCCATTGGTTGGGGCCTGACTTTTCAAAGTACAGGTTGACGGGAACGCTGCTGCCTTGCTGGTCGTACACGGAGAATGATGTGCCATAGGTGGCGCGGGGCGTTGGCGCAATAGGGGGTGTGGCCGTCGTATCGCCCGCAGCATTTTGTGCGCGTGCATCCAGGTTCAGATCGACGGTGACTTGGCTGGTCTGCTGGGCAGCAATGGGCTTGCCGGTGGGGAAGACCATGCTGATGCGCTCGGCACTGGTCAAAATCTTGCCGGTTTCCAGATCTACGGGGTAGCCCAGAACGCTGTCGCCATTGATGGTGCGCAGGTAGCCTTCATCGTCCACACGGAAATTGCCGGAGCGTGTGTAGGCGTCGGTACCGTCCAGCTGCTTCACGACAAAAAAGCCGTTGCCATTGATGGCTACGTCCAGATTGTTGCCGGTTGGCGTAATGTTGCCCTGCTTGAAAAGCTGGGTCACAGCGGCTGTGGTGACACCGATGCCGTGCGACTCGCCACTCGCAGATCCCAGTGCACTGGCCACCGCTTCCGAAAATTCAGCGCGTGAAGACTTGAAACCTGTGGTACCCGAGTTGGCGATGTTGTGGCCAATGATGTCCAGGCTTTTGCTGGCTGCATTCAGGCCGGAGAGAGCGTGGTGGAAGCCCATGATGTGTGTTCCTTTTATTGCTACTAAGCTGCGGCGGGTGTTTAGTACACGGCCTTGACGTCGGAGTAGGCGATGCTGCGGCCGTTGTTGAGCTCAAGCATCAGGTTTCCGTTGCTGGTGGAGGCAGCAATCACTGAGTAAGGGGTCAATGTGTTGGCGTTGACAGCGCTGTCACCATTGGCGGCCTGCACGCTGTAACGCAACTCCGACGCATCGCCGCTGTAGTTGCTTGCATTCCAGGTGAAGTAATTGCGGCCAGGCTCACCGCTGCCCAAATCAATCGTGTCTACGACCAGGCCAGATGGCGTCGTGATCTGTACTTTGACGTTGGCGGCAGAGCCACTCAGATCAAACGCAGCGGTATAAATGCCTTCGCCAACAGCGCCCAGGGTGTTGCCTTCGGCCAGAACGGTATGGCCGATCATGTTGGTGCCCTGCATCATCTGAAGCATTGCGAACTGCCCCGTGACGTTGTTCACGGTGTCGTTCAGTTTCTCGATCCCGGTGACAGTGCTGATCTGCGCCATCTGCGAGGTCATCTGTGCGTTGTCCATGGGGCTCATGGGATCTTGATTCTGCAGTTGCGCTACCAGCAGCGTCAGAAACTGGTTTTGCATGTCGGCCGCAGTCGTCCCCTTGCTGGCGGCCGCTGTGGCAGAGCTGGTCGAAGAAACGCCGGAAATCATGCGTACCTACTTTCTGTGCTTACTGGCCCAGCTGCAGCGTCTTGAGCAGCAGCGATTTGGCCGTGTTCATGACTTCCACGTTGTTCTGATAGGAACGGGAAGCCGAAATCATGTTGACCATCTCCTCCACGGCATTGACGTTGGAGTGGGTCACATAGCCTTGTTCGTCGGCCAGCGGGTGCTCGGGGTTGTGCACGCGGCGGCCGGGGGTGTTGTCTTCGGTGATGTCCTTGACCTTCACGCCGGCCGAGCCTTCGGGGCCCATGGGCGCAGTCTGGAACACCACCTGGCGTGCCTTGTAGGCTTCGCCGTCAGGACCTGCAACAGCGTCGACGTTGGCCAAGTTGGAGGCCACCACGTTCAGGCGCTGCGATTGCGCGCTGATGGCACTGCCAGAGACGCTGAAAATGGAAAACATGGACATGGTGGAACTCCTTGTTCGTCAGTGCGGCTTATTGGCCAGTGATGGCGCTGAGCATGGTCTTGGAATGCCCGTTGAGAAAACGCAGCGTGGCTTCGTAACGCACGGCGTTGTCCACAAAGTTGGCGCGTTCACGGTCCAGATCCACGGTGTTGTTGTCCAGGCTGGGCTGTGCGGACAGGGAATAGGCCAGTCGCCCCTTACCGTCCTTGCCAAAGCTTTCGGTCGGCAGAGGCATGTGTTCGGGGTGGGTGGTGCTGGCAGCCTGCAGCGCCTGGCGCACCGAGCCGTTTTCGCCCTGCGCTGCCTTGAGCGTCTTGGCGAAGTTGAAGTCACGGGCCACATAGCCTGGGGTGTCTGCGTTGGCGATGTTGCTGGAAATCACACGTTGGCGTTCTGCGCGCAACAGCAGAGCGTCGCTGTGGAAATCCAAACCGCCTGTCATTTTGTTGAGCATGTGATTCCTTGCAGTCGATAAAGCAGCGTCCATGCACCGCCGTGCCGCGGACGGGACTTTGGTGCGTGCAGCGATTATGAAAAGCGCCCGTTTTTTCTAAAGTGGAAAGAAAGCGTGGATGCCTGTGCATTTCGGCGGTTCAAAAAAACCGGCTGCCTCTACAGTGCCTGCTATGCGAAAAAATGCCTTCTCACTGTCTGCATCAACGGCACGCGCTGCGCTGCGCTGTTCTGTGGCTGCATTGCTGGCGGCCAGTGGCATGGCTGCCGCGCAGGAAAGCCTGACGGACCTCAGCGACCAGTGGATACACAACGCACTGGCGCAGGCCGAGCAGCAGCAGACCATGCCTTTGCGCATGGAGGTGCAGGTGGGTAAGCTGGACCCGCGCCTGAATCTGGCACCCTGCCTGCGCATGGAGCCCTATCTGCCCAGCGGCAGCAAGCTGTGGGGTCGCACCCGCATTGGCGTGCGCTGTGTGGAAGGTGAAAAGCCCTGGAACGTGTTTGTGCCCGTCACCGTGAAGGCCTTTGGCCCCGCCTGGGTGCTGACGCAAAACGTCAACATGGGCGAGCCGCTCACCATGGACCACGCCATGCAAAGCGAGGTGGACTGGGCCGAGTCACCCCACGCCATCATTGCCCTGCCCGATGACTGGGTGGGCAAGACGGCGGTGCGCAATCTCACGGCGGGCATGGCGCTGCGCCAGACCATGGTCAAGGCGCCTGAGATCTTCAAGGCTGGCGCTGGCGTCAAAGTGCTGGTACAAGGCTCAGGTTTTCAGGTGACTTCCTCGGGCAAGGCCTTGCAGGGCGGCTCTGTCGGTGAGAGTGTGCGCGTACGCATGGACAACGGCCGCACGGTGATTGGCACCGTCAATGCGCAGGGGGAAGTGCTTGTTGCACAGTGAAACAAGTGCTTTTGAAAGAAAATCCTAAAGTTCTCGTTACAAAGGCCGATAGCTAGGCTACAGAGCCCGAGAGCGGGAAATTGGAGTAAACACATGAAGGTCGGACAAAACACCAACGTAGAAATGCTGGCAGCCAAGCTGCAACAGCAAGCTACTCAGCAAACCCAGCAAAGCAAGAGTGGCACTGCCAGCGAGGTGGTGCACCAGGCACGCAGCAATGCGGCTGGCGTGCCTGTCACGGTCTCCAGTTCCGTGCGCACGCTGGATCAGAACGCCAAGTCTTCTTCGGACATCGACATGGCCAAGGTCAACGCCATTCGCGAAGCCATTGCCAATGGCACCTTCAAAGTCAACGCAGGCGTGATCGCCGACAAGCTGCTGATTGATGCCTCTGCCCTGCTGGGCGGCGCACGCATCTGATGCTCTTGTGACTGGGCGCTGTGCGCCGGTACTGGCCTTCCGACCTTCGGCCATACTGGTGATCAGCGCCCAGATTCCGTTTTTACCGCTCCAACGCACCACCAGCCATGCAACTTAGCGAAGCTCTGGACCAAATCGAAGGCATGATCGACCTGGTCAATGCCTGCATTCAGAAAAACCAGCCCGAACTGACGGAACAGGCCGTCACGCAGCTGCGCCAGGGCATGGAAGCCTTTGCAGGCCTGGCCCCACGCTTTGGCCAGGAGCAGTTCACCGAACAGAACGTGGCGCGCATGCAGGCCCTGTCACAGCGCATGACACAAATGCGTGGCCATATGGCGAAGATGACGGCCATGACGTCCCAGCAGCTGGCCACGCTGCTGCCCGAGCAGTCCATGAACTTCACCTACGGCGGCAGCAGCAAGCCCGGCGCTGCAGCCTCTGTGGCGCGCATGTATCACATTAGTGGTTAACTGGTTTCTATAGCGGCTTGCGCTTATCAAGTAAGGCTTTCACATATATATCGCTGTGAATTCCTTGTAAATCAAGCGCCAGCAGCTATCAAAAAACAAAAAAGCGCCCGTGTGGCGCTTTTGTTTTGGGAGCGATGACGGCTTTAACTGCTTCAGTGCGCCCGCATCTTGGTGCGCAGGCGGGCAATGGCTTGGCTGTGCAGCTGGCACACGCGCGATTCCGTCACATTGAGCACGGCGGCGATTTCCTTAAGGTTCATCTCGTGCTCGTAGTACATGGCCATGACGTACTGCTCGCGCTCGGGCAGGTGTTCGATGGCGGCCACCAGAGCCTCACGCAGGCGCACATCGCGCAGGATGGCGAACGGGTCGGCATCGGTGTCGGCCACAAAGCGGTCCAGAAAGCTTTCGCCTGCATCGTCGCTGGGTGAAATGTCTTCCAGGTAGATCAGCTGGGCGCCGCGCACCTTGCCCAGCAGAGACTGGTACTCGTCCAGCGGCATGTCCATGGCTTCGGCAATTTCCGATTCCTTGGGCGCGCGGCCCAGTTCCTGCTCCAGCTTGTGGATGGCGCGTTCAATGTCTTTCTGGCCCTTGCGGGAGCTGCGGCTCATCCAGTCGTTGTCGCGCAGCTCGTCCAGCATGGCACCGCGGATGCGCTGGCTGGCAAAGGTTTCAAACTGCACGCCCTGGCTGGATT
>JAEZZU010000027.1 GCA_023418355.1 Pseudomonadota bacterium
TTGACCGCCTGTCGGTGAGCCTGCGCGAGCAAGGCTATACCGCCCAGGAAGTGGAAGCCGTGCTGGCTCTGCGCCCACAGCGCCTGTCGGATGTGCAAAAACGTCTGGAAGCCGTGCGCGCCTTTGCGGCCCTGCCAGAAGCGCAAGCGCTGGCTGCTGCGAATAAGCGTGTAAGCAATATCCTGAAAAAGGCCGAAGGCGATATTCAGGCACAGGTCAATGAAGCGCTGCTGGTGGAGCCGGCAGAAAAAGATTTGTATGCGGCTCTGCAAACCGTGGCCCCCAAGGCACAGCAGCAATTTGAATCAGGTGACTACACCGCCAGCCTGCAAACTTTGGCAGCATTGCGTACACCTGTGGATGCCTTCTTTGAGCATGTGATGGTGAATGCCGAAGATGCCGCTTTGAAGGCCAATCGCTTGGGCTTGCTGGCTACGCTGCATGCAGCGATGAATCGGGTGGCGGATTTGGCGAAGTTGGTTGCCTAAAGATTCACAGGTCAGCTATTTATTTAAGTTGACCTGTGAATATTGAAAGATGAAAAAAACAGATAGTTTAAAGTCAAGCGTCATTGCATTGGCTGTTGTTCAGGCAAGTAATTACATTTTGCCTTTGGTTTCCGTGCCTTATTTGGCACGAATTTTAGGAGTGGAAAATTTTGGAAAGGTGATTTTTGCGCAAGCATTTATGATGTATTTTATATTGCTTGTTGAATATGGGTTTTCTTGGAGTGGTACTCGTAAAGTTGCTGCTAGTCGAAATGATCGAAGGCAACTTGGGAAAATTTTTATCAATGTCTTCTGCTCACAATGGCTTCTTGTTATTTTTAGTGCTTTTACCTGCAGCGGCTTGGTTTTTTTGTTTGACAACTTAAGAGTAGATGCGCATTTTTATGCGCTGGCTTTTTTGTCAGTTTTTGGGAGTGCTTTATTCCCTTTGTGGTTCTTTCAGGGAATTGAAAAAATGCGTATGGCGGCATTGTTTCAATTTTTTGGGAAATTTTTTGGATTGATTTTATTGTTTTTGGTAGTAAAAAATAGTTCAGATGTAGAGTGGGCTATATTTTCAAGTTCTATATCTACTGTATTGGTTGGAATTTTTTCTTTGATTTTTATTTTTAGAGGGGATTTTTTTTATTTTTGTAAACCTAGTCTTTATAGTGTTGTGAAGGAGTTGAAAGAAGGTTGGGTATTATTTACATCACGCGTCTATATTAGTTCATACGCAATATTGATGCCTTTGGCATTGGGTTGGATGATGGGGCCAGTTGCTCTTGCTTGCTACAACGTGGCAGACAAGCTTCGATCAGGTGCACAAAGTTTAATTAATCCTATCACACAGGCATTTTTTCCGAGAATAAGTTTTCTCATGGAGAATAACAAAGATGCAATTCTTCCGTTGTTGAGGAAGAGTGCGATAGGTATTTTTTTTGTGTCACTGGTAGCAAGCTTTTTGTTGTACTTTTTTGCGGAAGATTTGATAAAAATTATTGCTGGCTCTGGATATGAGCAGGCTGTTGTTGTATTGCAATGGATGTCGCCTATTCCTCTTTTTGTGGGGGTGTCTAACTTGCTAGGTGTTCAAGTAATGATCCCGTTGGGCATGGGTCGTGAATTTAATCGATCATTTATGTTTGCTGCACTGTTATGCTTGGCGATGATGTGGCCAATGATAGATATTGCCGCTGAAAAAGGGGCTGCTATCACACTCTTGATAGCTGAATTTTTTGGTTGTGCGTTAATATCTTTCTATTTGTGGCGAAGATTTCATGGGAAGATTTTCTCTGGGGAATAGTTTTTGAAAGGTTGTTGTGGCTCAAAAAATTGCGTTAATTACAGGTGTTACTGGCCAAGACGGCTCTTACCTGGCTGAGTTTCTGCTGGAAAAAGGCTATGAGGTTCACGGTATCAAACGCCGTGCTTCTTTGTTCAATACCCAGCGTGTGGATCATATTTACCAAGATCCGCATATTGAAAATAAAAACTTTATTCTGCACTATGGTGATTTGACGGATTCTTCGAACCTCACACGCATCCTGCAAGAGGTGCAGCCTGATGAGGTCTACAACTTGGGCGCTCAGTCGCATGTGGCCGTGAGTTTTGAGTCGCCCGAATACACCGCAGACGTAGATGCAATGGGAACATTGCGTTTGCTGGAAGCGATTCGCCTGCTTGGGCTGGAAAAGAAAACCCGCTTTTACCAGGCCAGCACCAGTGAACTGTTTGGCTTGGTACAGGAAGTACCGCAAAAAGAAACCACGCCCTTCTACCCACGCTCACCCTACGCAGTAGCCAAGCTGTATGCCTACTGGATTACGGTGAATTACCGTGAAAGCTATGGCATGTTTGCCTGCAATGGCACCTTGTTTAACCACGAAAGCCCCCGCCGTGGTGAAACCTTTGTCACCCGCAAGATCACCCGCGGCCTAGCGAATATTGCGCAGGGGCTGGATACCTGCTTGTACATGGGCAATATTGATGCTCTGCGTGACTGGGGCCATGCCAAAGACTATGTACGCATGATGTGGTTGATGCTGCAGCAAGACCAGCCGCAAGACTTTGTGATTGCCACCGGCGTCCAGCACAGCGTGCGCACCTTTATTGAATGGTCTGCCGCAGAGCTGGGCATCAAGCTACGCTTTGAAGGTAAAGGCATTGATGAAGTGGGCATTGTGGAATCGGTGTCGGGAGACAAAGCCCCTGCCGTCAAGCCAGGCGATGTACTGGTTCGTATTGACCCACGTTACTTCCGCCCTGCTGAAGTGGAAACCCTGCTGGGCGACCCAGCCAAGGCCAAGCGCGAACTGGGCTGGGTGCCACAGATTACGGTACAGGAAATGTGCGCTGAGATGGTGCGTGAGGACCTGAAAGTTGCCAAGCGCCATGCCTTGCTGAAGGCACACGGCTATGAAGTACCGGTGAGCATGGAGTAAGCCATGAAAAAACGTGTGTTTGTGGCCGGGCATAACGGCATGGTGGGCTCTGCACTGGTACGAGCGCTGCAGCGCGATGGCAATGTGGAACCGGTGACCCGCAACCGTGCAGAGCTGGATTTGACCAATCAGGCTGCAGTGCAGCGCTTTCTGGCGGAAGAGCGTGTGGATCAGGTGTATCTGGCTGCTGCCAAGGTTGGTGGCATTCATGCCAACAACACCTACCCTGCAGAGTTTTTGTATGAAAACTTGATGATTCAGGCCAACGTCATCCATGCAGCCCACATGGCTGGTGTGCAGCAGTTGCTGTTTCTGGGGTCATCATGCATTTACCCCAAGCTGGCGCCGCAGCCTATGCGTGAAGATGCCTTGCTCACAGGCACGCTGGAGCCCACCAATGAGCCCTATGCCATTGCCAAGATTGCAGGCATCAAGCTGTGCGAAAGCTACAACCGTCAGTACGGACGTGACTATCGCAGCGTCATGCCCACCAATTTGTACGGCCCCGGTGACAACTTTCACCCAGAAAACAGCCACGTTATTCCTGCCATGATGCGCCGTTTTCATGAAGCCAAGCTGGCGAATGCCAGCGAAGTTGTGGTCTGGGGCAGTGGTAAACCCATGCGAGAGTTTTTGCATGTGGATGACATGGCTGCAGCCTGCTTGCATGTGATGAATCTGGCACCTGAGGTTTACCAGGCACACACCCAGCCCATGCTTTCACATATCAATGTCGGAACCGGCATGGATTGCAGCATCGCCGAACTGGGACAGACCATGAAAAAAGTAGTGGGTTTTGCTGGAGCGCTGAAGTTTGACAGCAGTAAGCCGGATGGCACACCCCGTAAGCTCATGGACGTGTCACGCCTGAAGGCGCTAGGCTGGCAATACAGCGTTGCGCTGGAAGATGGCCTGCGCAGCACCTACGAGTGGTTTTTGCAGCACCAAGATAAGGCACGCATGTAAATGCTTTTGCCGGTCCATGAGTTTGCGCAAGTCATAGACAGAACACCTTTGGTGTCCCTAGATCTTCTGGTGGAAAACGCCCAAGGCGAGTTTCTGCTGGGGTTGCGCACCAACCGCCCAGCCCAAGGTTTCTGGTTTGTGCCGGGTGGCAGAGTGCGCAAAGGTGAAACCTTGGCACAGGCATTTGAACGTCTGACCCTGGCTGAGCTGGGGCAAGCGTTCAGCTTGCAGGATGCAGCGTATCAAGGCCTGTTCGAGCACTTTTACAGCGACAATGTGTTCGCTGATGACCCCGCTTACGCGCATATCAGCACGCACTACGTTGTGAATGCATTCAAGCTCAAGCTAAACGCAGACTATGTACTGCCATTGCAGCAGCACAGTGCCTGGCGCTGGTGCACACCTGAGCAACTGCTGCATGATCCGCAAGTACACGAACATACAAAATGGTATTTCCAATGATTCCCGTCATCATGGCCGGAGGCTCTGGTACACGTCTCTGGCCCTTGTCACGCACCGCCTATCCCAAGCAGTTTTTGGCATTGCATGGTCAGCACACCTTGCTGCAGGAAACTCTGGCCAGGCTGAACGGGCTGGAGGTTACACGCCCCATCGTGATCTGCAACGAAGAGCACCGCTTTCTGGTGGCTGAACAACTACGCCAGCAGGCACAGAGCGCAGACATCTTGCTGGAACCCGTAGGGCGCAACACAGCTCCTGCCATTGCACTTGCAGCCTTGCACGCCATGCAAAACACTCAAGCAGAACAACCACCAGTTCTGCTGGTGTTGGCTGCAGATCATGTCATTCAGGATGGGGCTGCTTTCCAGCAGGCTGTGCGTACTTTGCTGCCACAAGTCGAAGCTGGTGGATTTGGTACTTTGGGCATTGTGCCCACAGCGCCTGCGACCGGTTATGGCTATATCCGCATGGCGCATGAAATACAAAGCGGCATTCGTCAGGTGCAGGAGTTCGTAGAAAAACCCTCTGCTGCGACAGCACAACAGTATCTGGATAGCGGCAATTATTTATGGAACAGTGGCATTTTCATGCTGCGCGCCGATCGCTATCTGGAAGCACTCAAGAAGTACCAGCCTGAAATGCTGCAAGCCTGTGAAAAGGCAATGGCGGCAACTAAAGCTGATCAGGATTTTGTTCGTATTGATGCACAGGCCTTTGCTGCCTGCCCTGATAACTCTATCGACTACGCATTGATGGAGCCCCTTTGTAGCCAGACTGATAACCCTGTAGTAGTGACACCGCTGGATGCAGGCTGGAGTGATGTGGGGAGTTGGAGTGCTCTCTGGGACATCAGTGAAAAAGATAATAACGGCAACGTTATCAACACAGGCGAAAAAATATCTGACAACGATGTCATTTTGCAAGATAGCCAAAATTGTTTGGTATCTGCCCATAGCAAGCTAGTGACGGTATTGGGTGTAGAAAATCTGGTTATCGTAGATACTGACGATGCCCTGCTCGTTGCCGAAAAGTCACGTGTACAGGATATTAAAAATATCGTTGCCAAGCTGAAAAAATCAGGTCGGAAAGAGCATGAAAATCATCGACTCGTCTATCGTCCATGGGGCAAATATGACTCCATTGATAGCGGTCATCGTTATCAGGTCAAACGTATTACCGTAAACCCTGGCGCTAAACTTTCATTGCAAATGCACCACCATCGTGCAGAGCATTGGGTGGTTGTATCTGGCACTGCCAAAGTAACAAATGGCGAGAAAACTTTTTTAGTAACGGAAAATCAATCTACTTATATCCCGGTTGGGCAGGTGCATTGCTTAGAGAACCCTGGCGTAATTCCTTTGGATATGATTGAAGTTCAGTCTGGGACGTATTTGGGTGAGGATGATATTGTGAGATTTCAAGATCTATATGGGAGAACTTGATTGATGTTTTTAAGTTTGGCCTATTCATCTAGATTCATCAGTTTAATTTTATTATTTTTCTTCCCTCCGTTGTTGCACGCATATGGCTATGCTCAATCATTAGGGGTTGCCTATATTATATGCTCACTCTTATGTTTGTTGTTTTTTTGTTTTGAAAAAATAAAAATATCTAAAGTTTTCATAATTTTTTTCTCCATCGCCTGCTTATATACCTTCTTAAGTCCACATTCTTTATTTTTGGGGGAGTTTTATAAACAGATATTGTCAATTATTGGTATATTAATATGCGGTACATGTATATCCATGTTATTTAAACGGATGGATATTTTTCTGTTGTTGGCTAGGAATATATTCTACTTGCTATCAATTATTGGAGTTCTTGGAGTATTTAAGGTCGAGATATCTTCTGTTTATACTGAATTCAACCGAGGAGTTTTTCCATTTTTGGAGCCAAGTCATTTTGCCTTAATATATATACCATTTGCTTTAATTTTTATATTAAACACATCTGAGAAACTTTTAAAATTAATATTATTCTTTTTGTTTTTAATGGCATTTTCATTTCCTAATTTGACTTTACTTGTTGGTACTATATTAATTTCCATGGTAGTTTTGAGGATTAGATTTATTTTCCTAATGCTATTAGCAATATTGCTAGGTGCTTTTATTATTGATAATAATGAGTATTTTCAATATTTTTATGAAAGAGTTGATGTGTCTAATGATGGTAGTGAAAACTTATCAATGCTTGTATATCTACAAGGGTGGGAAAAAATTAAATTGTCATTGATTCATAGCAATTTTATTGGTTTGGGTTTTCAAAATTTAGGAAGCGAGCCCTTTGGTAATTACTATTACCTAATTAAGCAGCGTGGTGTTGAAGGTCTTAATTGGTATGACGGATCATTTTTAGCATCAAAAATCATAGGTGAATTTGGTTTTTTGGGCGCATTTTTAGTTTTTTTTCTATTATGTGTTTCGTTGTCTTCTGGTATTATTTTAAGAAAAAATTTTCTAAAATGGAAAATATTTTCTACAGAAGATCAAGTGTGTTTGGTTTTTGTTTATATATTAATAATTGAGCTTCTTGTAAGAGGGGTTGGGTATTTTTCTCCAATATTTTTCACGGCACTTTACTTCCTGCCTAGGGTTATTGATATGCTATATCTTTTAATCAATAGAAATTTTGCTATTAATTATTTTTTGAAATGATAATTTATGAAAATAAGTGTTATTACTGCAACATACAATGCTATAAATGATCTGCCTCGTTTAGTTGAGAGTCTTCGAAATCAAGAAGATCAAGGCTTTGAATGGGTTGTGGCTGATGGAGCATCTACAGATGGTACATTAGATTTACTGCAATCCATTACAGATCTTAATATAAAAGTCTCAAGTCAAGAAGATTTTGGTATTTATGATGCACTGAATAGAGCTATTAAGATTTCGAGTGGTGAGTTTTATTTGGTTGTTGGGGCAGATGATTTTTTATATCCTAGTGCTATTAAGGATTACAAGCAGGCTATTGAGGAAGGAGTAGATATTGTTACGGCACCTATTCAATTTAAGGATAGAATATCCCCTCCTGAGGGGCGAGGTCCTAGTTGGTTGTATGCACAGTTTGCGTATATATCCGGACATGCAGTAGGTTCGATCTATAGAAAAAGTTTGCATCAAGAATTTGGGCTTTATTCTAGAAAATTTCCGATTGCGGCAGATCAATTTTTTATTTTGAAATGTATAAAGGGTGGGGCTAAAATAAAAAGAATTAAAAATATTGCTGGATACTTCAATGATGTTGGTGTTAGTTCTATTGATTTGACAGGCGCTTTAACAGAGTGGTATAGAGTGCAATTAATGGTTGGGGAAAAAAAATTTTCACAAACGCTATTATTTTTTATGAGATTAATTAAGCACTATAAAAAATTAAAATAGTCGGTCATGAAAAATTCAATTTCAAGGCAGAACATGTCAAGATAATTGTCGCCTCATTTATGCAGCAACGTCGGCGTCAATTATTCTGACTCACGGGGCAGGCAATGCCTGCCCGCTTGAGCCACCATACCCGCAATTGGCTTCACATTGACCATGTGGCTTTGAATCCAAAAAGGATCAACTATCACCAATAAAAAATACTCATGCTGCATAAATGATGCAATAACTATCTTTACATGCTTCGGGATTTAAATCTGTTATTTGGAAAAAATTAAATATCTAATTGGATATTTAATTTTTTCAATAAATATTGCTGTTAAATAATAAATTACACTTATACTTTTTTCTTTTAAAAGTAATTTAAGGGCTTTTTTGTATTCTTTGTGCATTTTTGGTATGTTGCCTGATAATCCAGATTCGCCAATTGGGGTTTTAAAACCATTTGCAAGATTAGTGCATATGTACGCATATGTGCCATTGGAGTAATTTTCTATCCAACATTTATAATCTTCAGAGCATTGAAGTCTTGTATCAAATGGTAGAAAATATTTGGCCTTTACCATGACAGTTGGTGTGTTGAATAAACTGCCTTTTATGAAAAGTATTTTTTTTATTTTTTTTGTTTTTGGTTTATTAAAGTGGCTGTCATAATTTTGTGAATTTGATAAATATCCATGCGCACTTAAGAAAATGTCATTTTTTTGCATGTATTCGTATTGTATTTTTATTTTTTCTTTATGCCATGTGTCATCTGAGTCTAGAAAAGCTATATATTTTGATGTCGAATATGATATGGCTAAATTTCTAGCGGAGGCAGCACCTTTGTTTTCTTGTTGAATTAATTTTATTCGATTGCAATTGTATTTTTTTAAAAAATCAGGTAGCCATAATTTATTGGTACTTCCATCGTCCACTATAATGACCTCTCTAACTGGTAAAGACTGGTTTATTACTGAGTCAAGACATCGCTTAATGGTATTTTCTGAATTAAAGTATGGAATTATTACGCTTACGTCTGCGTAATTTAAAGTATTTTTTTTCATGTGTTTAATTCAAGTGGTATTAAGGGTAAAGATCAAAGAGTGTCAATCTAGAGCATAGTCGGCTCTGTTGCATAAATCCAGTTTGGGTCGAGCGAGCGTTGCTACGCCAACGCTGCAAAGTGCGCACATCAATTCCTGCGACTTCACATGCAGCTCGCAACCTGGCACACCTCACGGTGTGCCTGATCAATGTCCCGGACCAGTTTCTGGCGGGGATCCAAGGGAATCATTCTTCCCCGTCCTCTCGCATCATCGCCTCGAGTTTTTTTGACAGCACCAGCAGCGCTGCCGTCTCCGCCAAGGCTTTCTCTTTACGCCGCAATTCACGCTCCAGCGCCTGTATGCGTTTGCGATCTTGCTTGCGTGTGCTGGCACTGCTATCAGCGGCCTGAGCGCCCAAGCCTTGCTCTGCACTGAGCCGCCACTGCTCCAGCTCCTGCGGATAAATCCCATGGCTGCGACACCATTCGTTTTTGCTGTGCTCGTCCATGGCAGCTGTGGTCAGCAGCGCATTAAAGCGGGCAGCCGGTGTCCATTGCATCACTTGCGCCGGCTTGGCCAAGGCATCACTGAGCCAACGCTCCAACGTGGATTCACTCACCCCAGTTTGCAGCGAGACCTGCTGCAAACTGGCGCTTTCCGGCGGTAGCAACTTCGCCACCACGCTAT
>JAEZZU010000038.1 GCA_023418355.1 Pseudomonadota bacterium
ACCGCAGTCCGCTGAATTACTCCAACGTGCACCTGGACGACGCGCGTGGCGCTCTCAAGCGCCTGTACACCGCGCTGAGTCTGGTGGCCCCTGCTGAAGTGGCTATTGACTGGGCAGAACCCCATGCCGCACGCTTCAAGGCTGCCATGGACGAAGACTTTGGCACGCCCGAAGCCGTGGCTGTACTGTTTGACCTGGCCGGTGAAGTCAACCGCAGCAAGTCGCCTGAAATGGCAGGCCTGCTCAAGGCGCTCGGCGCTTGTCTGGGTCTGCTGCAGGATGATCCTCAGCAGTTCCTGCAAGCCGGCGCTGCCGGTGTGGATGCTGCGGCCATTGAGGCGCAGATTGCCGCGCGTGCAGCAGCCAAGGCGGCCAAGAACTGGGCTGAAGCCGACCGCATCCGCAAGGAATTGCTGGAGCAGGGCATTGTGCTCAAGGATTCACCCGCTGGTACAACATGGGAGGCAGCCCAGTAAACACTGGCTGTAAAACCTATGTCTCCCATTCCCAAAGAATTGCCTGCACCACCCGCGTATGCACCTGCGTACTGGGCAGAAGCCTGCAAGCACCTGGTCAAGAAAGACCGGGTGATGCGCCGGCTGATTCCGCAGTACAGTGCAGAAGCGCTGCAAACGCGCGGTGACCCCTTCATCACGCTGGCGCGTTCCATCGTGGGGCAGCAGGTGTCCGTGAAGTCTGCTGCGGCCACGTGGAAGCGCTTCAGTGCCTTGCTCGCCGAGATGACGCCTGCCAATGTGCTGCGTCTGAAGGTGGACGACATGCGTGGCGCAGGCCTGTCAGCACGCAAGGTGGACTATCTGGTCGACCTGGCACTGCACTTCACGGAAGACCGCCTGCACGTGCAGGACTGGGAGCAGATGGACGATGAAGCCATCATTGCAGAGCTCACCGCCATCCGTGGCATTGGCCGCTGGACGGCTGAGATGTTTTTGATCTTTTACCTGCTGCGACCCAATGTTCTGCCATTGGACGACGCGGGACTGCTCAAGGGAATCAGCGAAAGCTACTTCTCTGGAGACCCTGTCAGTCGTAGTGATGCCCGCGAAGTGGCCGAGGCCTGGAAACCTTGGTGCACCGTGGCAACTTGGTATATTTGGCGCTCGCTCGACCCGCAGCCTGTGGCCTACTGATACATCCTCAGGCCCCTCGCGCAGGCCGGGACAAGGAGAAATAACTTGGCGAAGAAAACCTTTCTGGACTTTGAACAGCCTATTGCTGAGCTCGAATCCAAAATCGAAGAACTGCGTTACGTGCAGACTGAAAATGCGGTGGACATCTCGGATGAGATTGATCGACTCAGCAAAAAGAGCCACCAGCTGACCAAGGACATCTACAGTGATCTGACCCCCTGGCAAATCACCAAGATTGCTCGCCACCCCGAGCGTCCCTATACGCTGGACTACGTGCGTGAGTGCTTTACCGACTTTGTCGAAATGCACGGTGATCGCCACTTTGCGGACGACAAGTCCATCGTCGGTGGCCTGGCACGTTTCAACGGCCAGCCCTGCATGGTCATCGGCCACCAGAAGGGCCGTGACACCAAGGAACGCGCACTGCGCAACTTTGGCATGACCAAGCCCGAAGGCTATCGCAAGGCCCTGCGGCTGATGAAGACGGCCGAGAAGTTCAAGCTGCCCGTCTTCACCTTTGTGGACACCCCCGGTGCCTTCCCCGGCATCGATGCGGAAGAGCGCAGCCAGTCTGAAGCCATTGGCCGCAACATCTACGAAATGGCGCAGCTGCAGACCCCCATCATCACCACCATCATTGGTGAAGGTGGCTCCGGCGGCGCGCTGGCCATTGCCGTGGCGGACCAGGTGCTGATGCTGCAGTACTCCGTCTACTCCGTGATCAGCCCTGAAGGCTGCGCTTCCATTCTGTGGAAGACTGGCGAGAAGGCCGAGCTGGCCGCTGAAGCCATGGGTATCACCGCACACCGTCTCAAGGCGCTGGGCGTGGTGGACAAGATCGTGAACGAGCCCGTCGGTGGCGCACACCGTGACCACAAGCACATGGCCAGCCTGCTCAAGCGTGCATTGAATGATGCATGGCGCCAGCTGGCAGATCTGAAGCCTCAGGAGCTGCAGGAGCGTCGCTACGAGCGCCTGCAAAGCTATGGTCGCTTCAACGACACCAAAGCCAGCTAAGCATTGCACTGCAGCTTGTGCTGCTGGCATGCTTGACTGACACTGAAATGGCCCTGCGGGGCCATTTTTGTTGCGGTGCTTGCAAATCTATAAATATTGATAGCTTTTAGCGCTTGTAAAAACTGGGTTTCAGATAGAAAAGTATTTGAAATGCAGAAAAATCAAGCGCTACAAGCTATGAATTTTGAGAAGAGGTCAGGGTGACACTTTCTGTCGATCAAGCCATGCATGCCTTTGCGCCCGCATTGCCCGTGGCGGTGGCCTATAGCGGCGGCGCGGACTCCACAGCGCTGCTGCATGCCTGTGCGCAGCGCTGGCCCGGGCAGGTCTACGCCATCCACGTGCACCATGGCCTGCAGGCGGCGGCAGATGATTTTGAAGCCCATTGCCGTGCGAGCTGCGCGCAGTTGCAGGTGCCGCTGGCCGTGGTGCATGTGGATGCCCGTCACACCAGGGGGCAGAGCCCGGAAGATGCTGCGCGCCAGTATCGCTACGCCGCGCTGGCCCAGCATGCAAAAACCGCTTTCTCCATCCCTGCTGCCAGCATGGCACTGGCCCAGCATGCAGACGATCAGGTGGAAACGCTGCTGCTGGCCTTGTCGCGCGGCGCAGGGGTGGCAGGGCTTGCCGCCATGCCTGCGTGCTGGCGCAAAGATGATCTGGACTGGCATCGCCCTTTGCTGCCTGTAAGCGCGGCAGATATCCGCGTGTGGCTGAAAGAGCAGGGTGTAGGCTGGGTGGAAGACCCCACCAATGCCCTGGATTGCTACACCCGCAACCGCATTCGCCTGCAGCTGCTGCCCGTGCTGGAGCAGGTGTTCCCGCAGTTTCGCGACACCTTTGCCCGCAGCAGCACCCATGCTGCGCAGGCCAAACAGCTGCTGCAGGAGCTGGCGCAGCAGGACCTGCAGACGGTGGGCAACCCACCGCAGATCCAGCTGCTGCAGGGGCTGAGTGCAGAGCGCCAGGCCAATGTGCTGCGTCACTGGTTGCTGCAGGAGTACGGCGTCACGCCCTCGGCTGCACAGCTGCATGAATTGCAGCGCCTGATTGCGGCCTGCCGCACCCGTGGGCACCAGATTCATTGCAAGGTGGGCTACGGGTTTGCCGTAAGAAAAGGCTCAGTGCTCGGTTGGTACAATCCCTGAGTTTTGGTCCCAATTTTTTTGAGCACGAAAACCGGCGGCGCGCCAAAACACGCCTTGTACCAACAGCGCCGTGCCAAGCAGTTTCGTCACCTAATATCCAATGGCA
>JAEZZU010000061.1 GCA_023418355.1 Pseudomonadota bacterium
CCTTCAACGGTGATAGCGCAGTCAGCAGCCATTGCAGGAGCAGCAATGCCACCGGCAGCCAACAGAGCGAGAGTCGTCAGAGTTTTTTTCATAGCGCAATCCTTCCGAATGAATCTTTGCGAAGTAAAGGGTGCCAGGCAGTTACCAGCTTGGAATACGTCTAACTGTCCAGTCGACGATATTGTGAGCTTGAAACTTCAGACTTTTGTGAAATTTGGGAATTGCATACAACTATCAGGGCAATTTTGCATTTACACCTGATAACGATCAAAACCACCAGCGCATGGGCGAAGGTGAATCGTTTAAATACTAGCAATATATGAGCGCCTTGCGCTTTATTTTCAAGGATATTGCTATTGTTTCAAAGCAAAAATCTTGCAAATAAAGCGCTGGGTGCTCATTTATTTGAAGCTGTCAGGCTGCCAGCAATACAGGGCGGGGTTTGGCAGAAGCTGGCTTGGTTTTGCCCGGCTGCAAAGCCTGTACGCGCTGCTGGGCGGCGTGCAGGTCAAATTGCTTGGGGTCAAATACGGTGTGATGTGAGGGGGGGCTGCTGTCCTGCTGGGCTTGCAGCAGTTCGGCAAAGCCGATGGGGCCGCCACAGTCTTCGGGGGGGCAGGCGTTGCGCCCGGCCAGGCACTGGGGCAGGGGGTGCTCATGCGCCTGCGTGCTGTCGCCCAGTGGCACACAGGCTTCCATCTTGATGCGGTGCAGCCACTCGTCGCCAAAGTCATAGAGGTAGCGAATGCTCAGCGCCTGGTGGCGCAGCAGCTGACCAATGCTGTAGCGACGTGCATCCATGGTGGGGTCATCGGGCCAGTCTGCATCCGGGATGCCATAGCGCTGGCCCGCGATTTCAAACATGTAGCAATGGCGGTTTTCCCAGCCCATGGCGGCCTGGATGATCTGGTGCAGCTGCGCCAGGCTGGTGGTTTCGGCGACCAGCAAGCGTCGCCACACGGCAGGTTTGGTGGCACACAGCTGGATATGCAGCTGATAGCCGTAACGGATTTTTCGCATGGGCGTCTCCTCCCTAACGTCGTGAAAAACTGCATCGCAGGCAGTTGCTTTTATTCCGACACTTTGTAACGCAGACTGCAAAAGTGTGTCTGCAAGCAGGTTATTTCCATGTCTTCCGCGTCATGGCTTTCCGGGGGACCTTATGCAGTGATACGGAAGCAGTCGGCGCACAAAAAAGGCACCCGCAGGTGCCTGAATGTGTCTGTGTGCGCTCGTGGATTAATCCACGCTGGCGCCAGATGCCTTGACGATGGGGCCGTACTTGGAGCGTTCGGCAGCCATGAAGTCGTTGAACTGCTGGACCGAGCTGGGGACAGGTTCGGCCATCAGCGAGGCAAAACGCTTCTGGGTTTCTGGATCCTTGAGGGCTTCTGTGAAGGCCTTGTTCAGGGTCTCCACCACGTCTGCGGGGGTGCCAGCGGGGGCAATCAGACCCCACCAGGTGTCGATGGAAAAGCCCTTGAGGGTGTTGGACAGCGGGGGCACGCCAGGCAGCAGCTTGCTTTCCTTGGCCGTGGTCACAGCCAGTGCCTTGAGCTTGCCGGACTGGATGTTGGCAGAAGCCGCAGCCAGGTTGTCGATGTTGAAGTCCACTTCACCGGCCAGCAATGCCAGCTGTGCGGGGCTGGCACCGCGGTAGGGGATGTGCACGACGTCAATGTCCAGACCCTGCTTGAGCATCTCGCCCGCCAGATGGCCCGCACTGCCGTTGCCGCCGCTGCCGTAGCTGAGCTTGCCTGGGTTGGCCTTGGCATAGGCAACAAGGTCAGCCACGGAGTGGATGCCCAGTTCCTGGGCCTTGGCTGCATTGACAACCAGCACGTTAGGCACGGTCACCATCTGGGTGATGCCGACGAAGTCCTTGGCAGGGTCAAAAGGCAGTTTCTTGTACAGCCAGGGGTTGATGGCATTGGTGGCCACGGCCGCCAGACCAATGGTCTTGCCATCAGGCTTGGACTTGGCAATGGCGTCCACGCCAATATTGCCGCCCGCGCCGGGCTTGTTTTCCACGATCACGGTGCCCAGGGTGGGGCGCACGCGTTCAGCCAGCATGCGTGCGGTGACATCCAGAGGGCCACCGGGCGCATAAGGCACGATCAGATGAATAGGCTGTTCAGCCAGTGCCATGGGGGAAACCATGGCAGCAGCAAGCGCCACGGAGGACAGCAGGATGTTTCGGCGATTCATGTAGGACATTGTGCAAGATTCTTGCGTTCGGGTATGCAGCCTCGTGGAGTTTTGAATTTTTATTGATGTTTTTTTTGTATTTGCTGCTGATCTCTGTCGCTGATTGGGGTGTTAGCACAATATTTGTGCGCTCTACCGTAAACCAATACTGCAGTGGAAAGCATGGGAATGAAAGCAAATGTTTCCGCGCGCCTGTCCATTGGCATATGAAAAAGGCCACATACGTGGCCTGACTGGTTTTGGGGTGGTGTGAGTTTTTACTTATCTGCTTCGCTGGTGAAGGCGTCCGCAAAAAAGCATTCCTCGGGCAGGCCGCGCTGGCTGGTGTAGCTGCTGCGCGCAGATTCCACCACGACGGGTGCGCCGCAGGCGTAGACCTCGTGGCCGGAAAGATCCGCAAAGTCGTCGAGCACCGCCTGGTGCACGTAGCCGGTGCGGCCGCTCCAGTTGTCTTCGGGCAGGGCGTCCGACACCACGGGCACATAGCTCAGGTTGGGCATGATTGTGCTCAGTTCCTTGAGCCAGGCATCCATGTACAGGTCTTCAGGGCGGCGGCCACCCCAGTACAGGCTGACGGGGCGGGTGATGCCCTGGTGCTGCATGTGTTCCAGCAGAGCCTTGATGGGGGCAAAGCCTGTGCCCGATGCCAGGAAGATCATGGGCTTGTCCGAGTCTTCACGCAGGAAGAAGCTGCCGAACGGGCCTTCAGCGCGCAGGATTTCCTTTTCCTTCATGGCACCGAACACATGGTCGGTGAACTTGCCACCGGGCATGTGGCGAATGTGCAGTTCAACCGCAGGTGTCTTTGCGGCCACATGGGGGGGCGTTGCCATGGAGTAGGCGCGGCGCGAGCCGTCGCGCAGGATGAACTCCAGGTACTGGCCTGCGTGGAACTGGAAGGCCGCATTGGCAGGCAGCTGTAGCTGCACGCGCATCACGTCATGCGAGAGTTTTTCGAGCGCATTCACGCGCACAGGCATTTTCTTGATGGGGAAGGCGTTGGCGCCGGTCACCTGGCGTGACTCCAGCACCACATCGCTGGTTGCGGTGGCACGGCAGGTCAGGATCAGGCCTGCGGCCAGCTCTGCATCGCTGAGTGCGTTTTCGGAATAACCGTCGTGCGTGACTTCGCCGCTGAGCTTTTTGCACTTGCAGGAACCGCAGGCACCGTCCTTGCAGCCATAGGGCAGGCCTACACCGGCGTGAATGGCTGCGGCCAGAATGGTTTCCTGGCCGGAGGCCGAAAACTGGCGGCCACTGGGCTCAACGGTGATCTGAAAGGTGGAGGCGTTCATATTCTGGCTATCCTTGGCAGTTTCTTGGTCTGCACTTGCCGCAGGGTGAGCGTGAAATGCTTGGCCCACAAATGGCAATGGGCCGCTGCGGCGGCCCGGTGCATGAAATTGGGATC
>JAEZZU010000274.1 GCA_023418355.1 Pseudomonadota bacterium
ACCCCGCCCTCATCAAGGCGACGCGCAAAAAGCGTATTGCCGACGGCGCAGGTGTGCAGGTGCAGGACGTGAACCGCCTGCTCAAGGAGTTTGAGCAGATGCAGACCATGATGAAGAAGATGAAGGGCGGCGGCCTGATGAAGATGATGAAACGCATGGGTGGCATGAAAGCCATGAAGGGCATGATGGGCGGCGGTGGCATGCCCAAGCTGCCGTTCTGAAGCCTGCGCGGCAGTGCCTGGAACCACCGCATGAGCCTCAGGCCATGCGGTTTTTTTATGGGTTGAAACTATGAAAAAAGTAGCTTATAGCGCTTGATATACAAGCATTTCAAATATAAATCATCTTCAAATCAAGCATTTATGGGCGCAAGCAGCTCATCTTTTTGTGAGCGTGCACAAGATGCACATAATCAGGCACATGCGTGCATCCACCATTTCGTCTTTCTCTGAACTGCAGGCGCGTCGGGCCTGGCTGGGGCTGGCTGTTGCTGCCGTGCTGGCGGGCTGCTCCAGCGCACCGCGTTCTTCTTCCAGCTCGCGCAGCAGTGCGGCCAGTGCGCCCCGCAGCAGTAGCGGCGGCGGTGGTGGCAGCAGCGTGGCGCCGACTCAGCCTTTGCGTCTGCAGGGCGATTTGCGTGAGGCGCTGCTGGCACGGGCTATGCTGGTGGTGAATACGCCCTATACCTATGGCGGCAATACGCCAGAAGGCGGCTTTGACTGCAGCGGGCTGATCCAGTGGGCAGTGGGTGGCATCCACCAGGGCAGGCTGCCGCGCACCACCGCGCAGTGGGCGCAGTCCAGCGTGCCCGTCAAAGGCCGCAGGCTGGAGCGGGGTGATTTTGTGTTCTTCAACACCATGGGCAGCCGCTATTCACACATGGGCATTTTTGTGGGCAATGGCCAGTTCGTGCATGCGCCCTCCAAAGGCGGTACGGTGCAGCGGGTGCGCATGGACAACCCCTACTTCGCCAAACGCTTTACCGAAGCACGCAGCATTTTTGTCTAGCGCCTGCGCACGCTGTAGGTTTTGCCTGATAGACGCAGGCACAAGTGCCCCGCACCATGGCTGCATGTTTTATGGAGGACATTGCCATGTCTGTGCAACCAGCGTTTCGTCTGTCTCTGTGTGGTGCTGCAGCGGCCTTGCTGCTGCTGGCTGGCTGCGATGGCAGTCCGCAGAGCAATGCGTTCCCCATGGCGGAGCTGCCCCGCTTTGATCAGCCTCCTCCCAAGCAGCCGCTGTTTGGATCGGATCAGTACCTGCGCAGCCATGAAGTCTTGCCGCCGTCCAAACCCGATCTGAGTGAACCCTTGCCACCTGCCGTGCCATTGACCGTGGTGCAGGCCAATATCGAGGTGATCCAGCCTGATGCCAGCACGGGCGAGGCCGCAGAAACCCAGGGTGGCGCCAACCCCGCATCGGGCATGGCGCAGGGTATTACCAGTGCGCAAGGCGATGGGGAGAAGAACCAGCTCGATGGAGGAAAGTCCCAGTAGTTGCTGCAGTACAGACCTTGATGCAGCAAAGAAAAACCCCGTAGCACTTGCGTGCTGCGGGGTTTTGAATTTTGGTGGTCGTAGTGGGACTTGAACCTACGACATCAGCATTATGAATGCTGCGCTCTAACCAACTGAGCTATACGACCTTACTCTGGTGGTCGTAGTGGGACTTGAACCTACGACATCAGCATTATGAATGCTGCGCTCTAACCAACTGAGCTATACGACCAAGAGACCGATATTGTATATCAATTTTTTACTGGTTGGAAAAAACTGCGGGGCGTTTGTTGATGAAGGCGTCCATGCCTTCCTTCTGGTCCTGGGTGGCGAACAGGGCGTGGAACAGGCGGCGCTCAAACATCACGCCATCGCTCAGGCTGCCTTCAAAGGCGCGGTTGACCGATTCCTTGGCCGCTATGACGGCGATCTGCGAGAAGCCGCAGATGGTGATGGCGGCGCCAATGGCTTCTTCCATCATCTTGTCGTAGGGCACGACACGGCTGACCAGACCGGCGCGCTCGGCCTCGGTGGCATCCATCATGCGAGCGGTCAGTGCCATGTCCATGGCCTTGGCCTTGCCCACGGCACGGGGCAGGCGCTGCGTGCCGCCAGCACCGGGAATCACACCCAGCTTGATTTCGGGCTGGCCGAATTTGGCGTTGTCTGCCGCGATGATGAAGTCGCACATCATGGCCAGCTCGCAGCCGCCGCCCAGTGCAAAGCCGCTGACGGCGGCAATCACCGGCTTGCGGATGCTGCGAATAGCTTCCCAGTTGCGGGTGATGTAGTCGCCCTTGTAGGCATCGGCAAAGCTGTACTTGGCCATGGCACCGATGTCAGCACCCGCAGCAAAGGCGCGCTCGCTGCCGGTGATGATCATGCAGCCAATCTTTTCGTCGGCATCCAAAGCCCTGAGGGCTTCACCCAGCTCGTTCATGAGCTGGTCGTTCAGCGCATTGAGCTGCTTGGGGCGGTTCAGGGTGATGATGCCAACCTTGTCCGCCTCCACGCGGACTTCGATGGTTTCGTATGCCATGGGCTTGATCTCCTTGTCGTCTTGTGTGTGCAAAACCAGCACAGGACTATACCCAAGCAAGCCCGCAGACTGGCTTGCGGTTTACGCCGACAGCCAGCGGTTCACGGCCGCTTCGTCACTGATGCTGAGCTTGTAATTGGACCGTGGTGCATCGGCCTGCGGCAGGGGCAGCGTCAGGCGCAGCAGCTGCCGGTCGCGTGCGACCAGTGCCGTGATGCAGGTGCTGCCCTGAGGCACATACATGCTCAGCTCTTCGAGCTTGCCCAGACGCCAGCCCTGGCCAGCGACCTCGATGCCGTACCACTCGTCCCCAGCCATCATGCCGGCCTGCTCCGCCAGACCGTCGCGCAGCACTTGTTTGATCTGCACACTGTGGCTCTCCTGCACGCGCAGGCCCAGTGCCTGTGCAGGAACGGGCTGGTCGGTGTCTGCGGCTACGCCGTGGGCCATCAGCAGCTCGGTAACGGGCAGTTCTTGCGTGCCATGTACCCAGGCCTGGAGTTCGGCTTCCCAGCTGCGGCTGGTCAGCGATTGCAGTACGGCCAGTACATCGGCTTCGGTCATGGCTCCGCCCTGGCAGCGCTGCCACAGGCCGCGCATCACCGCATCCAGTGTGGTCTGGCCTTCCTGGCGCAGCTTCAGGTCCAGACTCATGGCCACCAGCGCACCCTTGGTGTAGTAGCTCACCGTGGCGTTGGCCGTGTTTTCGTCCTGGCGGTAGTACTTGACCCAGGCGTCAAAGCTGGACTGGGCCACGGACTGCACCTTGCGGCCCGGTGTCTGCTGTACCTGGTTGAGCGTCTTGGTGATGAGCTTGAGGTAGGTGGCGTTGTCGATCAGCCCGGCGCGGCGCAGCAGCAGGTCGTCGTAGTAGCTGGTAAAGCCTTCAAAGAACCACAGCAGCTCGGTGTAGTTCTCCTGGTCGTAGTTGTAGGGCACGAGCTCTGCAGGGCGCAGGCGCTTGACGTTCCAGGTGTGAAAGTACTCGTGGCTGATGAGTCCCAGCAGCTGCACATAGCCATCGCTGGCCTTGTCCACGCCCAGGCGTGGCAGGTCGCTGCGGCTGCAGATCAGGGCGGTGGAGTTGCAGTGCTCCAGACCGCCGTAGCCGTCATGCGTGACATTGAGCATGAAGACATAGCGGGTGTGCGGAGCCACACCCCAGAAGTCGATTTCTGCCTCACAGATCTTTTGCGTGTCGCGCAGCAGGCGCTCGCCGTCAAAGGATGCAGGGGCACCGGCGACCACAAAGCGGTGGGGTACACCGCGTGCGGTAAAGCTGCCGCTCCAGAAGTCACCCATTTCCACGGGACAATCCACCAGCTCATCGTAGTTGGCGGCGCTGTAGCTGCCAAAGCCCTGGGCATCTACCTCGGCGGCAGTCAGGCCGGTGGCCAGCTTCCAGTCTGGCAGCTGGGCTGAAGGGCTGATGTGCAGCTGGTGGGGCTGTGCTTCCTGGCCATGCACGCGCAGCAGCAGACTGGTGCCGTTGAAAAAGCCGCGGCGCTGGTCCAGCCAGGCGGTGCGCACCGAGGTGTCATAGGCATTGACCAGATAGCGCAGTTCCACAGGCGCATCCGCGCTGCAGTCCAGCTGCCACTGGTGCTTGCTCAGTTGCTGCACAGCAATGGGCTGGCCGTTCTGGCTGGCACACAGGTCCTGGAGGTTCTTGGCAAATTCGCGCACCAGATAGCTGCCGGGAATCCAGACGGGCAGTGACACCAGCTGCTGGGCTGCGGGTGCGGCCATGCGCAGCGTGACGCGGTACTGGTGGGCATGCAGATCATGCAGTTCAACGTGATAGTGCAGGGGGGCAGTAGTGGTGGGCATGCAATTTCGACCAGAGACAAAACAGGAATGTCACAAGCAAAACAGGCTGCCAAGGCAGCCTGTTGCGGGTTTATTTCTTGTGCGCTGCGGCGAGGTATTTTTCCACCTCGGCCGCGGGAATGGCGCCGGGCACGCGTGTGTTGTCGGCAAAGATCAAGGTGGGGGTGCCAGTGATCTTGTGCTTGCGCCCCAGTGCTAGGTTGCGCTGGATGGCATCAATGTCACAGCTGGATGCAGCAGGCGCCTTGTCCTTGAGCATCAGCTCATTCCAGGTCTTGGCGCTGTCCTTGGCACACCAGATGTTGCGCGACTTCTCGACGGAGTCACGGCTCAGGATGGGGTAGAGGAACAGGTGAACGGTGACGTTGTCCACATTCTGCAGGTCACGCTCAAAGCGCTTGCAGTAACCGCAGTTGGGGTCTTCAAACACGGCAATCTGGCGCTCGCCATTGCCGCGCACGATCTTGATGGAGTCCTGCAGGGGCAGCTGCTTGAAGTCGATGGCCGTGAGCTGGTTGATGCGGTCTTCGGTCAGGTTGCGCTGGGCCTTGGTGTCAATCAGCTCGCCCTGGATCAGGTAGTCGCCGGTGGCATTGGAGTAGAACACGTCATTGCCAATACGCACTTCGTACAGGCCCTTCATGGGCGTAGGCGTGATTTCATCCACGGCCTGCAGCTGCGGAATGCGCTCTGCCAAGGTCTTGGCAATTTTGTCTTGAGGCTGGGCAGCCATGGCACAACCCCAGGCTGCTGTCGCCATCAAAGCCGTCACAAAGAATTTCATGGCAAAGATTCCAATGCAAAAAGAAGTGAATGGTGGTTGGGGCACAAAGTACCCAAAAGGTTCCTGAAAGAACCTTGGCAACCTAGCGGATGAGCCCCATGGCCTGGCGGGCGGCCCAGTCCTTGAGCAGGCCGCTGCGTTCAAAGTTGCGCATGCCCCAGTTGCGCAGCGTCTGCAAGGGCGCTTCGGTACGGGTGAACAGCTGCTGCAGACCGTCCATGGCCAGGCCCAGTGGTGCCAGGCCTGCCTTGCGCTCACGTTCATAGCGGCGCAGCAGCTTGAGATCGCCGGGGCTGCGCCATTCTCCGCGTGCCTGCAGGATGCGCGAGAGCGCCTGCACATCGGCCAGACCAATGTTCAGACCTTGTCCGGCCAGTGGGTGCACCGTGTGGGCCGCATCGCCTGCCAGCACCCAGCTGGTGGGGGTGCGTGCATCGCTGCTGCCGGGCAGTGGGCCGCACCAGCGTTTGGCAACGGCCTGCTGCAGTGGCCAGCTCATGCGTGGGCCTTGCAGCGTCAGCTGGCCCAGACTGCCCTGGCTGATGTCAGTCAGGGCCTGAACAAATTCAGCTTCATCGGCTGTCTGCCAGTAGGCAGCATCGGCCTGTGCCACGGACCACACCACCCCCACGCTGTGGCCATCGGCTCCTTCGAGCGGCAGCAGCGCCAGGATGCCCTGGGGCGAGAACCACTGGCGCGCGACCTGGCCGTGAGGCAGTTCGCACTGCAGGCGTGTTGCAATCGCATGCTGGTCGTAGGGCGTCACGTCAAAGTCCACGCCGAACTCGGCACGGGTGGCGCTGGCACGGCCTTCGCAGATGGCGGTCAGTGGTGCATCCACGGGGGCGTCTACCACTTCGACCTGGGGCTGGTAGCGCACGGCCTCGGCCAGTCGCTGCTCCAGTGCAGGCACATCCACAATCCAGGCCAGTGCATCTACGTCCTGCACCTGAGCGTCAAAGTGCACGCTGCCATCCTGGTCACCATGCACTTCCATGTGCCGTACCGCCGTGGCAAAGGGGGCATCCGGCCAGGCACGCAGAGACTCCAGCATCTGCTTGGAGTTGGCATTGAGTGCGTAGGCCCTGACATCGGCCTGTGCCGATGCCGCACGCGGTGCTGCCACCAGAGCAACACGCAGTCGCTCTCGTGCCAGAAGGAGAGCCAGAGTGCGGCCGACAATGCCAGCCCCGCGAATACATACATCAAAGGTTTGCGCCATAGGGTGCACATTGTAGGCAGGGCAGCCCCTCAGCGGCGGCTCCTCCGCAAACAAGCAACGAGTCGCTGTAGGCAATCGGCGATAGCGGCATCACAATGGCGTGATGACAGAGCAACAGACAGATTTCGACGTGACAGGCACCATAGGTGCGCTGTGGGTATTTCCTATCAAGTCATGCGCGGGTATTGCCGTACAGCAGGCCCGGCTGCTGGCGACCGGACTGGAGTGGGACCGCGCCTGGATGGTGGTGGATGCGCAAGGCCGCTTCCTCACCCAGCGTGAGGTGCCGCAGATGGCACTGATCCAGCCACGGCTGGATGTGGCCAATGGCCAGCTGCTGGTGGCGCATGCCGGCCAGGAGACGCTGTCCGTGCCACTGGAGCTGCCTTTGATGGAGGCTGCTCCACAGCGCATGGTGCAGGTGTGGAAGAGCCAGGTACTGGCCTGGGACATGGGCGATGCTGCTGCACAGTGGTTCAGCCAGGCACTGGGCCGGGACTGCCGCCTCGTGCGCTTTGACCCCGCGCAGCAGCGCCTGTCCAACCTCAAGTGGACCGGTGGCATTGAGGCACCCAACCAGTTTTCGGATGGCTATCCTCTGCTGGTTACCACCAGCGCTGCGTTTGCGGGGCTGAACGCCCGCCTGCAGGCGCAGGGCCATGCGGCCGTGGAGGGTGTGCGTTTTCGCGCCAACATCGTGCTCGATGGTCTGGCCGAGCATGAGGAAGACTTTATCGACACCGTCTGGGTGCAGGCGGCTGCCCCTGTGGCCATCCGCCTGGGCAAGCCTTGCTCGCGCTGCCCGATACCGAATATTGATCCACGCACGGCCATATCCAGCCCGGAAGTGGGTGACACCATCGCCCAGTACCGGCAGGATGCACGGCTGGATGGTGCCATCACCTTTGGCATGAATGCCGTGGTGGCGCAGGGCGCCGGGCAGACGCTGCAGGTCGGGCAGACTGTAGGCGGCCAGCTGAAGTTTGATTGAACCGCGGTGCATCTTCGTTAAGATGCCGCTCAACTTTGGAGGAGTTCATCCATGAAATACATGCTGCTGGCAGCTACGGCTGCTCTCACCCTCGCGGGCTGTGCCACACAGACCGCTCAAGACCCCATGGCCAAGGACGGTGCACCCTATGTGGTCACTCCTGACTATGACCACGCCATGGTGTGCGATACGCGCTATGACGACCTGCGCAAGTGCGAAGCAGCGCTGAAGGCCCTGTGCGGCGAGCGCGGCTTCCTGGATCTGCGCATTCGTCCCCTGCGTGAACCCGGCAGCGATGTGGACAGTTCCACCCACCGCCTGCTCCAGCTGCAGTGCAAGCCTCGCCCTGCCAAGTAATTCGCGGGGACTGCGGCCAGCAAAAAAGCCAACCGAAAGGTTGGCTTTTTTGTGCATCAAATATGCCGCTAAGGCTTGCTGTACAAGCGCTGATAGCTATGTTTGTTGATGAATAGCTACCTGCGCCCTCAGCGGTCCCGGGCTTATTCCTTGATGGCGACTTCACCACGCAGGGTGTAGGTCATGGCTTCGGTGATCTTCACATCCACCATCTGGCCAATCAGGCGCTCATTGCCGGGGAAGTTCACCACGCGGTTGCATTCGGTGCGGCCCATGAGTTCGCTCTTGTCGCGCTTGCTGAAGCCTTCGACCAGCAGCTTTTGCACCGTGCCGACGCGCTCGAGGCTGATGTCCTTGATGTTCTGGTTGATCACGGCCTGCAGCTCCTGCAGGCGGCGCAGCTTCACATCGTGCGGTGTGTCGTCCTGCAGGTTGGCGGCGGGGGTGCCGGGGCGGGGGCTGAAGATAAAGCTGAAGCTGTTGTCAAAGCGGATGTCGTGGATCAGCTTCATCATCTTCTGGAAGTCTTCTTCGGTCTCGCCGGGGAAACCTACGATGAAGTCCGAGCTCATCGCCATATCGGGGCGAATGGCGCGCAGCTTGCGTACCGTGCTCTTGTATTCCATAGCAGTGTAGCCGCGCTTCATGGCCATCAGAATCTTGTCCGAGCCGTGCTGCACGGGCAGGTGCAGGTGGGACACCAGCTGTGGAATCTTGGCGTAGGCCTCGATCAGGCGGGGTGTGAACTCATTGGGGTGGCTGGTGGTGAAGCGGATGCGCTCAATGCCGGGAATTTCTGCCACGTATTCCAGCAGCAGGGCAAAGTCTGCGATCTCGCTGGTGTCGCCCATCTTGCCCTGGTAGGCGTTGACGTTCTGGCCCAGCAGGGTCACTTCCTTGACGCCCTGGTCGGCCAGACCGGCGACTTCCACCAGCACGTCTTCAAAGGGGCGGCTGACTTCTTCACCACGGGTGTAGGGCACCACGCAGTAGCTGCAGTACTTGGAGCAGCCTTCCATGATGGACACGAACGCCGAAGCGCCTTCCACGCGTGCGGGGGGCAGGTGGTCGAACTTCTCGATTTCAGGGAAGGAGATGTCCACCTGGGGCTTGGCCTTGGCTGCGCGTGCGTTCAGCAGATCGGGCAGGCGGTGCAGGGTCTGGGGGCCAAACACCACGTCCACAAAGGGCGCGCGCTTGATGATTTCTTCGCCTTCCTGGCTGGCCACGCAGCCGCCCACGCCAATCAGCACGCCTTTTTCCTTGAGGTGCTTGATACGGCCCAGGTCCGAGAACACCTTCTCCTGCGCTTTTTCGCGCACCGAGCAGGTGTTGAACAGGATCAGGTCGGCTTCGTCGGGGTTGTCCGTGGGTTCATAGCCTTCGGCGGCGTTCAGCACGTCGGCCATCTTGTCCGAGTCGTACTCGTTCATCTGGCAGCCAAAGGTCTTGATAAATACTTTTTTGCTCATCGTGTGTGCCATGCAGTCGCGCAGGACTGCTGCATAAGTGGAAAAGAGAACAGCGCCGACAGCGCAGGCTGTGCGGCCCTGATTGCAAAAGGGTGGGGTGGCAGCGTGCCCGTCAGCGCTTTTTGAAGGCGCTGGCTGCTTCGTCAGGCGTGAGCATCCAGGCCGTGAGCAGCCATTGGGTGCTGGCTTCCCTGACATAGGCCACCCGCAGCGCCTGGCCCTGGACGGTGTGGGCAAATATCAGTTTGTTGTCAGCAGAGAAGAGCCTGAAACCCGGAGCAGTGCGAATGGGCTGGCCATTGATTTCGGCGCGCGGAATCTGGTCAATGCGCAACACGCCGTATTGCACATGGCTGGGGAAGTTGCGGTAGCTGGCCTTGGGAATGCTCGAAGGCGCAGTCTGCACTTCGGGCAGCGAGGGCTGTGCCTGGCCAGGCAGGGCCATGGCGAGCACAGGGGCCAGAAAGACAGATGCAAGCAAGCAGCGGGTCATGGTGTTCATCCAGGGGCTGACAGACCGGCGCATTCTACGCAATGTGTGCGCAGGCAGTGCCGTGCTCAGGCTTGCTCAGCATCCAGATGCAGGCCTGCGCCCGCTGCATACAGCGTGGCCTTGGGTGGGCGGCACAGGCCCCAGAAGCGCAGGCCGGTGAGTTCGGCCATGCGCACGCCCATGGCCGTGGGGGCGGAGATCGTGGCCAGCGCAGCAATGCCCAGCTTGGCGCATTTGCGTACCAGCTCATGGCTGCCACGGCTGGAGAGCACCACAAAGCCGGGCTCGTGCAGACGGCCCGTGCGTGCCAGGCGGCCCAGCAGTTTGTCCAGCGCGTTGTGGCGGCCCACGTCTTCAATCACATCGTGCACCTGTCCATCCAGCGTGGCCCAGCCTGCAGCGTGGATGGCGCCGGCTTCGGCATTGAGCAACTGTTTGGGCGGCAGGTGGTCGATGGCGGCGAGCACGGTGGGCAGATCGACCTGTGCCACCCAGTCACGGGCAGGCAGGGCGTCGAACGACAGATCGAGCGCAGCAAAGCTTTCCACGCCGCAGACGCCGCATCCCGTGCGGCCACTCATGCTGCGGCGGTGGTCTTTGAGGCGCATGAAGCAGCGCGAGGAAATCTCCAGCTGCACTTCCATGCCATCCATGCCTGCAGGCAGGCCCGCTGCGGCGGCGGAGACGGGGCGCACGTCCACGCCATAGCAGTCCGCGGCGCTGTCGATGATGCCTTCGCTCAGCGCAAAACCAATCGCAAAGTCTTCCAGATCCAGTGGCGTGCCCATCATCACGGCGTGCGAGATGCCGTTGAACACCAGCGCAATCGGTACCTCATTGGCCAGTACGCGCTGCTCGGCCTGCACGCCGCGTTCGGCGTGGTGAAAGCGCACGTCGCAGCGGGTCAGTGCAGGGACATCAGGAGTTTCAAGGGAGCAGGCGCTGGCATCAGTCATAGCTGCGGATGATAGGCCGGTGCGTTTAATCCAGCAGGGCTACGCTTTTGATTTGTGCAATCACAGACTGGCCTTGCTGCAGCCCCAGCTCGCGCACCGAGCGGGCCGAGACGCGCGCCAGCAGCGTGGTGGTGCCTGCCTGCAGGGTGAGCATGACCTGGCCCGGGCTGTCTTCGTGCAGGGCCGTGAGGGTGGCGGGCACGCGGTTCAGAATGCTGCTGCCCTGTGGCGCCTGCAGTGCAATGCTCACATCGCGTGCCAGCACGCGCAGGCGCACGGCATCGCCCACGCAGCGGTTGGCCGTGCCGCTGATAAAGAGCTGGCCACCGTTGAATTGCACGGTGCTCAGGTGGTCCTGCGCGTCATAGGCCGTGATCTGGCCTTGCACCAGGCTGGCAGCCTCTGCTGCCGGAGCCATGGGGTGTTCGCTTTGTGCCATGGCGCTGGCCGTGTCGCCTGCAAACACGGCGCGCCCGGCCTGCAGCAGCACCACATGCTGGGCCAGCCGTGCGACTTCGTCCTGCGCGTGGCTCACGTAGAGCACGGGCATGTCGAGGGTTTTGTGCAGGCTTTCCAGATACGGCAGCACCTCGGCCTTGCGCTGGGCGTCCAGCGCTGACAGCGGTTCATCCATCAGCAGTAGTTGCGGGCTGGTGGCTAGCGCCCGGGCAATTGCCACACGCTGGCGTTCGCCGCCAGACAGCGTGGCCGGGCTGCGGCTGAGCAGATGGCCGATGCCCAGCAGTTCCACCGCCTGCTCCAGCGCTACCTTGCGGCGGGCGGCAGGGGTGCGCTTGAGGCCGTACTCCAGATTGCCGTGCACACTCAGGTGGGGGAACAGGCTGGCTTCCTGAAACACATAGCCCAGCGCGCGCTGGTGCGTGGGCAGCCACTGGCGCGTGGCGTCGTCCTGCCAGACCTGGCCGTTCACGGTGACGCGGCCCTGCGCCCGTTCCAGCCCGGCCATGCTGCGCAGTACTGTGGTCTTGCCGCAGCCCGAAGGGCCGAACAGTGCGGTAATGCCGCGCCCGGGCAGCTGCAGATGCACGTCGAGCGTGAAGTCAGTACGCTGCAGTGCCAGTTGGGCTTCAATCATGTGCGGGCCTCCCTGGGCTGCAGCCAGTGCAGCAGCATGAGCACCACAAAGCTGAAGACCACCATGCCACCCGCCAGCCAGTGGGCATTGGCGTATTCCATGGCTTCGACATGGTCGTAGATCTGCACGGACACCACGCGCGTCGCACCCGGGATGTTGCCGCCAATCATGAGCACCACGCCAAATTCACCAATGGTGTGGGCAAAGCTGAGAATGCCTGCCGTGATAAAGCCGGGGCGGGCCATGGGCAGTACCACGGAAAAAAACGTATCGAGCTTGCTGGCGCCCAGCGTGGCGGCCACTTCCAGCGGACGCTGCCCCAGGTTTTCAAAGGCGCGCTGCAGCGGTTGCACGGCAAAGGGCAGGGAATAGATCACCGAGCCGACCACCAGCCCCGCAAAAGTAAAGGGCAGACGGCCCAGTCCCAGCCATTCGGTGAACTGCCCAATCGGCCCATTCGGCCCCATGGTGACCAGCAGATAAAAACCAATCACCGTGGGCGGCAGCACCAGGGGCAGCGCCACAACCGCGCCCACCGGCCCCTTCCAGCGCGAAGCCGTGTGTGCCAGCCACCATGCCAGCGGGGTGCACAGCACCAGCAGCAGCACGGTGGTGACCGTGGCCAGCTCCAGCGTCAGCCTGATGGCGGCCCAATCTTCGATAGACAGCATGCCCAAGGTGTTGAAAATAAAAAAGTGAGCTGCTTGCGCAGATAAAACAAGCACTTCAGTATGAAAACACTCTGAAGTTATTGAAATTCAAGCGCTGGCTGCTTTAAAAACCATAGCCGTAAGCGCGGATGATGGCGCGGGCCTTGTCACCCTGCAAATATGCCATCAGCGCCTTGGCTGCTGCATTGTCTCTTGCGGCGTTCAGCACGATGGCATCCTGGCGGATGGGGGCATGCAGGTCCTCAGGTACGAGCCAGGCCGAGCCAGAGGGGATGCGGCCATCTGCCGTTACCTGTGACAGGGCCACAAAACCCAGCTGTGCATTGCCTGTGGCGACGAACTGGTAAGTCTGGCCAATGTTTTCCCCTTGCACCAGCTTGGACTTGGTGGCATCCAGCAGGCCGAGCTTGGTTAAGGTCTGCTCGGCAGCCAGACCATAGGGCGCGAGCTTGGGGTTGGCGATGGCCAGGTGCTGGAAGTGGTTCTGCTTCAGGACTTCACCCCTGTCGTCCACGTAGCCTGCATCCTTGCTCCACAGCACCAGCTTGCCGATGGCGTAGGTCAGGCGGGTAGCGGCATCAGCCTTGCCTTCCTGGGCCAGTTTTTCGGGCGTGCTGGCGTCTGCCGCCAGCAGCACGCTAAAGGGCGCGCCGTTGTGGATCTGGGCGTAGAACTTGCCGGTGGAACCAAAGGACAATTGCGCCTGGTGCCCTGTGTCCCTGGCAAACTCCTGGGCAATCTTTTGCATGGGGGCGGTGAAGTTGGCGGCCACCGCCACCGACACGGTGTCGGCATGTGCCGTGGCAGCCAGTACGGCAGATGCCAGCAGGCTGGCGCGCAGAACACGGGGGGTCAACATGGCGCTATTCCTTTGGTGAATAGCGAAAGTATAGCCACACCGTTATTCCTTGGGTGAATAGCGGCATGATATGGCGATGTCTCCAAAAACAGCTGATTCGTCCTCGTCCCTGTTGCAAGCGCTGGGCCACCCCCTGTCTGACCGGCGTCTGCAGGTGCTGCGCGCGCTGGGGGAATGTGGCTCCATCTCGCAGGCCGCCCGCGAAGTGGGGGTGAGCTACAAAGCCGCCTGGCAGGCCATCGACACCCTGAGCAATCTGGCGGGCGTGCCCGTGGTGCAAAAGTCCGTGGGCGGCGCAGGGGGCGGCGGTGCCCGGCTGACGGAAGCTGGGCATGAATTGCTGCGCGCGGCTGAAGCCATGGCCCAGGCCAAAGGCGCGGTCCTGCAGCAGCTGCAGTCCAGGCTGCCCGTGCAGCGCCTGGGCATTCAGACCAGCATGCGCAACCAGTGGCCCTGCGTGGTGCAGCAGCTGGAGATGAGCGGCCCGCTGGCACTGGTGCATGTGCAAGGCCTGCATGCCGAGGTGACAGTGCAGGCCCGTATTACGGCCGAAAGCGCCCAGCTGCTGGGGCTGCACACCGGTATGCAGCTGCTGGCCATGTGCAAGGCCACGGCGGTGGAGGTGATGGCTACAGCTGCAGCACAGGCGCAGAGCAACCGCTGGCAGGGCAAGATTGCACGCATCACCCCCGGGGCGCTGGGCGATGAAGTGGCCGTGCAGCTGTCGCCGGGCATGCAGTGGGTGGGTTTTGCGCCGGCGCACACGGGCTGGCGCGTAGGCCGCAAGGTCCAGGTGCATGTGCCTGAAGCCGCGGTGGTGCTGGCGTTGGAAGGGGGAATGCTGGGCTGATTGACGAGGGTCAAACCCGGCAGCGCCGCCGATGGACATAGTCGCCAGAAAGAAGAAAGGCGCGAAGGATAAGCTTATCTGCTCCTAGCCAAAGGCGTGATTTGCTGCTTTTTGCGACAATAGCCTGTTCAAGACCGGCTTACACAGCCCCGGACTGTTGCCAAGCCTGACTGCGGCTTTGCATTGGGCGTACGGATGGGCGGGGCCGCACGGATGAAGGTGATGAATATCTGCATGGTGCAGGTAGACCAGAAAGAAAAGACGCAGTGAGCATTTTTGATCGATTGATTTCTACGTTGTCAGGGAGTGGTGAGGAAGCTGCGCCTGCCTCGGCCCCTGCACCTGCCGCTGAAAGTGAAGGGCAGAAGCGGCGCTTCATGGGGCGTGATGGCGTGGAAGCTCATCAAACCGCGCCTGTGGTAGTGGAAAAGGGCTTTGATGGCCCGGCTGAGCTCTGGCTGCACGTGCAGCCCGCCACACAGCGCCTGTTGCTGGTGGAAGATCTTGGCATTGGGGTGGGCGAAGAGCTGACGCCCAAGATGATGGAGGACCTGCAGCGCAAAGGCCTGTGCGATGCCGTGGCCTATCACGCAGGCTACGAGCAGTACTGGAAGATGCCTTCGCAGGAAGCCATCCTGCGTACCCCTTCGCTGTACTCCATCGAGACCCCGCTGCCGCACAAGGTCAAGCTGGATACACGCCTGGTCAAGCAGGATGAGGCGCGCGGTTTCTGGATGCATGTGCGCATTCGCGGCGAAGAAGAGCTGCAGCACCTGCATGAGACAGAAGCACCCGTCTGAACTCTTTCCTCGCTCCATGCCAGACGCCTGTCCTGTGACAGGCGTTTTTGTTTGTGGGGTGGCTGCGGTTATGGCGCTGCGTGGTCTGGTGCGGGGGCGTTATCAGGCTGGATGTGGGCATGCACACGATCCCAAACAGCGTCGGTGAACGTGGTCCCCAGCTCGCGCATGCTCTGGCGCAGGGTGGCCAGACTTTCCTGGGCCGAGCTGCTGAGCATGTACTCGGGCGGCGCCAGCAGCAGGTTCAGCGGCTCTACGGGTTGGCTCAGCAGGGCGTTGCCAAACAGCGCACCCCAGACAAAGCAGGCCGTGCGGCTGGTCAGTCGCTGGTAGATGCGGCGCAGCCAGGAGACAGGATTGGATGACTTTTTGTTGCGCGTTGCCATAAAACATGCAGCCCAGCCGCTAATGCTGCTGTTTTGAGAGCAGTCAGGGATTGAATTTTAAGGCGCTGCAAGGACTATGCTGGAAAAAATCTGTATGCAAATACAGTATTTGAAAATTTTGGGAAAAATTTCGTGATTTCCAAAAAGGCGCAAAAAATACGCCTATAATTCATGGCTTCAGCGGCTGTAGCTCAGCTGGATAGAGTACTTGGCTACGAACCAAGGGGTCGTGGGTTCGATTCCTGCCAGCCGCACCAAACGACAAGCCCCAGAACTGCAAAGTTCTGGGGCTTTTTCGTTTTTGCTGCCGCCATTGCGCTTGCAGCGCTTCAGGCCTGTGCGCTGTGCGGCGCAGGGGCTTTGGGCAGGCGCAGGATAAAGCTGGCACCGTGCCCCACTTCGCTGACCACCTGGATGCTGCCCCCGTGCAGCTGGGCCGTGGTGTGTACATAGGCCAGCCCCAGGCCGAACCCCTGAATCTTCTGCGCCTCGTGCTGGGTCTGGCGCGTAAAGGGGGCGAACAGGCGCTCCTGCTCCTTGGCGCTGATGCCTTCGCCTTCATCACGCACGGTGATGCACCAGGCATCTCCCTCCTGTGTCAGGCTGCAGTACACGGTGCTTTCCACAGGGCCGTACTTGATGGCGTTGCTGATCAGGTTTACGCAGGCGCGGCGCAGCATGCTGGCATCCCCCAGCACCCAGGCTTCTTCCTCCTGGGGCATCCAGTCCAGCTCTACAAGACGTGCGTGGGCAGCGGCCCAGGTGTCATCCAGCGCCTGGTCAATGATGTTTCCCTGCTCCACCGGTACGCGCTGGGCCGTGGTGTTCTGGGCGCGGGCCAGGTAGATGAAGTCGTCCGCCAGCGCCAGACCATTGCGGGCGTAGCGCTGGATGCGCTCGATCAGCACCGACGACGTGTCTTCCTGCCCAAAGTGCTGCTCCATTTCAATGGCGGTGAGTATGGCGCCAATGGGTGCGCGGATGTCGTGCGAGATGAAGTGCAGGGCCTGGTCGCGCTGGGCCATGGCGGCGCGCAGTTCGCTGATGTCCACCAGGCTGACCAGCCAGCCCATGTCTCCCGCCACGGAAAACGGCTTGCTCAGCATCAGCAGACTGCACTGCTGCAGGTCTATGCCTTCGCGCTGCACGGTTTGATCCAGCGGTGGCGGCTGCTCGGGGTTCCACAGCGGCTGCAGGCTGCCGCGCTCGACCGTGCCTTCCAGCAGATCGGCGATGGGCTGCAGCTCCTGCAGAGGACGGCCCAGACGGTGGGCATAGCGGTGAGCCGCACTGTTGGCCAGCACGATCTGGCCCTGACGGTTGCAGACCATGGTGGGGGAGGGCAGCTGCAGCAGGGTGTCGGTCACAAACGCATGCAGCTGGCGCAGCTGCTGTGTGGCCTGCTCCACGGCCAGAATGCGGGCCTGCAGAAAGTCGCCACGCCGGGGGGGAGCAGCAGGCTGCGTGTTCAGGCCCTGCACCCGCAGATCCTGTATTTCCTGATTCAGAAACTGGGCGGCAGCACTGAGCCTGCGCCAGCTCCACAGCGGGTAGGCCAGGAGCAGTACCAGCAGGGCTGCCGCTGGACTGAACACGGTGTGGGTCACAGCAGGGGCAAGGATGTGCAGCAGCAAGGTCAGCAGCGCCAGCCCCAAGCAGGCGAGCAGGGCAGCCGATGGCCCGAGCACGGTCAGCGCGGCCAGCCCCAGTGCGACGGGAATCAGGTTGAAGATGCGGTTGGCCCAGGGGCTGGCCGTGTTGACGTGTTGCTGCTGCAGTGCACCGCTGACGATGTGGGCCAGCATTTCCACATCGTGCAAGGCGCTGGGGCTGGCCCCGCTGGGAGGCAGCACCGTGGTGCCCAGTCCGGTGGCGGTCGCGCCGATCAGCACATGCTTGTTGCGAAAGACACTGGTGGGAATCTTGGCCCGCAGCACGTCGATGTAGGAGTAGGTGATGAAAGGGGTATCCCCCGTGGCAAAGGCAATGCGGATGGGCTGGCTGCGCTGCCATGGGCCGGAGCCGAAGGGCGCAGCAGTCTGGGTCGTGGTGCTGCAGTCTGGGGTCTGTGGCTGGCTCAGGCAGAGCATGGACAGGCCCAGATGCAGCCACTGTGACTGGGCGAAGCCTTCACGGGCATAGAAGCTGCGCACGCCGCCATCGGAATCCAGCGGCAGGTGCACATGGCCCAGGCGTGCAGCGGACTGGGCAAACAGCGGCAGCGGCAGGCTGGTGGTCTGGGCGCTGCCGCCACTGACCAGTGGCAGCACCACACGCCCGCTGCGCGCCATGCTGTGGGCCAGCAGGGCATCGTCTTCGGGGTAGTCCAGATCGGCTTCAGCCAGCAGAATGTCCAGTCCTATGGACTGGGGCCTGCCCATGCTGATGTAGTCGATCAGGTGGGCATGCAGGGCGCGGCGCCAGGGCCAGCGGCCAATGCTGGCGAGGCTGCGCTCGTCCACGGCGATCAGCACCACATCGGGCGATGGCTGCGGGCTGTGCAGCCGCAGTGCCATGTCCTTGAACCACAGATTGGCGCGCGGAAACTGCAATGGGCCGGAGAGCCAGAACACCAGCGCCAGCAGGCCCAGTGACATCAGCAGCCATTCCAGCGTGAGCGAGCGTTTCATGCCACGCCTTTCAAAAAAGAGAGCTGCCTGCGCTTATCCGTCAAGGTTTTGAAAGTAAATTTCATTGCAAATCCTTGATAAATAAGCGCTAAAAGCTCTCTTTTTTTATATGCCCCAGCGCTCAATGCCCAGACCTGTACCGGACTGCACGGGCTGCCCTGAGCCATCCTGCACCAGATCGCGCACCTGTACGCTGCGTGGTGGCGAGAAGGCGCTGCTCAGGCCGGATGGGTCCTGTACCTGGATGCGCACATGCCAGGTGCCAGCAGGCAGACCGGCGGCGGTCCAGCGTGGCTGCTCAAGCAGGGTATCGAGGGCTGGCTCCGTGCCATCGGGCGTGGCAAAGGCTTGCAGGCGGTAGCGTTGGCCAGGTTCGCCGGGCCAGTGGATAGTGCTCATGCCCGCCACGGTGTGCTCCTGCAGGTCTTCGGCGGAGGGCGCAGCGGGGCGCGGTGCAATGCGAAAGCGGTGCGGTTCGGCAAATGGCCCACGGTCTGGCTGACCGGCCACGCTGCGCACGCTGGCAGCGCGCCAGGCGTAGTCACCGGCGGGCAATTGCTGCAGATCGATGCGGCAGTCCTGCGCAGGGCTGCTGTCTTGCAGGACAGGCTGTGCAAATGCGCTGGCGGCAATGTCAGCATCAGCCGCTGGCAGGGCAATGATCTGGTGGCGGTAGCTGTCTACGCCGTCCACCGGCGTGCACAGCAGCTGGGCTTCCCCCATGGCCAGCGTGCCACCCGGTGCAGGGGTCTGCACCAGCGGCGGAACGGGGTGGGCCTTGACGCGGATCGGCACCGTGCGCGGCAGACCGCTGATGCCGTACAGGTCAAGCGCCCGTACATGCAGGTAATAGCTGCCATCGGGCAGTGCGGCAAAGCGTGCCTGCTGGCCCTGCATCTGGGCATTGCGCAGCACCTTGTGGCCCTGCGCATCGCTGCTGATGCTCACCAGCCAGCCCTGTGCCTGTGGCATGGCGGGCAGGGGAATGTCCAGCCATTGCGCGTTTTCATACAGGCTGGGCAGCGACTGCGCACTGGGTGCGGGCAGCAGTGCCGTGACCGGGCTGGTCTGGCCATCGGCAGCCACGGCCATGCCAAATTGGGGCGGCAGCGTCTGCACCGAGGGATGTGCGCCAGTGAGCGAATGCATGGCCACGCGGCCATGCAGCACGGCGGCGGTGGTGCTGCCATCGGGGCGCAGCTGTACGTCAAAGCGTGTGCCGCGCACGCTGGTGGCTGCCACCGGGGTGCGAATGTCCAGATGGCGTTGGGCATCCGGCTTGCCGGGCACCTGTACATCCACACCGCCTTGCTGCAGTTCGAGGACGGACTGCAGGCTGCCCGCACGGCCACGGCGGCGCAGCTGGTTCAGCTGCACAGAGGAAGCCGCGCGCACCTGAATCATGCTGCCGTCGGCCAGCTTGACGGTCACGAAGGCATCGGGGGCGAGCTGCAGCTGGTCGCCTTCTTCCAGCGGCATGCCTGGCTCCACAGGTACGGATGCCTTGGCCGTGCGGTTGCGCAGCTGGGCACTGCCCTGCACAAAGTCCACCGAGGCCGTGGCCTTGCGCATCAGCCACAGGGGCACTTCCAGCATGGAGCCGGGCTGCAGACGGTAAGGGCTGCCCACCTTGTTGTGGTTTTGCAGGGCCTGCCAGAGCGTGGCATCGCCCAGATAGCGCTGTGCAATCTGGGTCAGCGTGTCTCCGGCCGTGATGCGGTGTGCAATCACTTGCTGCTGCGGCACTTGCTGCGCGGCAGCAGGCAGCAGCACCAGGGTGCAGGACAGGGCTACAGCGCTGGGCAATGCGGGAATGCAGAAGGCAGTGCGTGGGAACATGGCAGCAGCAGAAAGTGTGGGGGCGCGTTAGGGAACCTCTGCATAAGTCCCCAACGCATGTGCTTGCACATGCGTGCCGGGTGCGGCAGCATCCCGGCCTATGCAGCAATTTGATCTTGGCCTGAACCTTTCCACCAAAAAAACACGTAAACGCGAATTCCTGGAGCAGATGCAGCAAGTCGTTCCATGGCAAGAGTTGGTGGACTTGATTGCG
>JAEZZU010000294.1 GCA_023418355.1 Pseudomonadota bacterium
AGACCCAGTCCGTCAAGGGCAAGCTGGTCGAGCCTGGCTACGCCTGGGTGCGCCTGAGCCAGTTCCAGGAACGCACCGTGGATGACTTCGTGCGCAAGATCGAAGACATCTACAAGGAAGACCCCCACATCAAGGGCATTGTGCTGGACCTGCGCAACGACCCCGGTGGACTGCTGGATGCCGCCGTGGCCATCTCTGCAGCCTTCCTGCCTTCGGACGTGACCGTGGTGAGCACCGATGGTCAGCTGGAAGAAAGCAAGGCCACCTTCAAGGCTTCGCCAGAGTACTACGCACGCCGTGGCAGCGATCCGCTCAAGCGCCTGCCTGCAGCGCTCAAGGACGTGCCTGTGGTCGTGCTGGTCAACGAAGGCTCGGCGTCTGCCAGCGAGATCGTTGCCGGTGCCCTGCAGGACCACAGGCGCGCCACCATCATGGGCAGCCAGTCGTTCGGCAAGGGCTCGGTGCAGACCGTGCGTCCGCTCGGCCCCGATACCGGCCTGAAGCTGACCACCGCCCTGTACTACACCCCCAGCGGCAAATCCATCCAGGCCAAGGGCATCGTGCCTGACGTCATGGTGGACGAAACCGAAGAAGGTGATGTCTACGCCGCCCTGCGCATGCGTGAGTCTGATCTGGACAAGCACATCGGCAATGGTGACCCCAAGGCCGAGGCTGAAGCCGTGGCTGCACGCGAGAAGCTGCGCGAAGAAGCACGCAAGCGTCTGGAAGAAGACGCCAAAAAGCCTGTCTCCGAGCGCCGCCTGCCCGAGTTTGGCTCGGACAAGGACTTCCAGCTGCAGCAGGCACTGAACCATCTCAAGGGCCTGCCCGTCAAGGTCAGCAAGACCTTGAGCGAGCGTCCTGAAGAGAAAAAGGACGAAGACTAAATATTGATAGCAACTAGCGCTTGTATTCATTGATTTTCAGCACTAAAACACACTGAAATCAAAGAAAGACAAGCGCTAGAAGCTCTTGATCTAATAGCAGCCGGGCATTGATGCCCGGCTTTTTGCTTTGGAGAACACCGTGAACGACGATCAACTCCTGCGCTATTCGCGTCACATCCTGCTCGATGAAGTCGGCATCGAAGGCCAGCAGGCCATGCTCGATGCGCATGTGCTCATCATCGGCGCGGGCGGCCTGGGCTCGCCTGCCGCACTGTATCTGGCAGCCTCCGGTGTGGGACAGATCACCATCGTGGACCACGACCAGGTGGACCTGACCAATCTGCAGCGCCAGATTGCCCACACCACGGACCGCGTGGGCCAGCCCAAGGTGCAATCAGCGGCGCAGGCCATGCATGCCATCAACCCGGATGTGCAGGTGCACTGCATCCAGGAACGCGCCACGCCAGCGCTGCTGGACGAACTGGTCGCCCAGGCCACGGTGGTGCTGGACTGCTGTGACAACTACAAAACCCGACAGGCGGTCAATGCTGCCTGCGTCAAGCACGGCGTGCCGCTGGTTGCAGGGGCGATCATTCGTTTCGACGGTCAGATCACGGTGTTTGATCCACGTCAATCAAGCTCGCCCTGCTATGCCTGCCTGTTTTCCCCAGAGGAATCTTTTGAAGAAGTGCAATGCTCCACCATGGGTGTTTTTGCACCGCTGGTCGGAATTATTGGATGCATGCAAGCTGCTGAATCTTTAAAGATTATTGCCAATATTGGCCATTCTCTGGCAGGAAAGTTGCTTATGCTCGATGGCAAGAGCATGGAATGGTCAGTCATGAAAACCAGCCGCAATTCAGACTGTCTGGTATGCCGCCACCATTCAACAGAATCACGCAAGTAGGAATACGACTACATTGCGCACGATCCGATCTATGCACAATGGCTCATTGCATTGCCCAAATAACCGCCTTCCGCCAACCTCTGCCAAGCCGTGAAACTTAAAACTTTCTTTGTGGAAGACAACCCCACAATCCGCGAAAACCTCATCGACACCTTGCTTGAGCTGGCTGATATCGAGCCCGTCGGCTTTGCGGAAACCGAAGCGGAAGGCATTGCCTGGCTCACCAACCCCAACAATGCTTGGGATCTGGCCGTTGTAGACCTGTTCCTGCGCCAGGGCAGCGGTCTGGGCGTTGTGGCGGCCTGCCAGGGACGCTCCACCGAGCAGAAAGTGATTGTGCTGAGCAACTACGCGACGCTTGACGTGCGTCACCGCTGCCGTGAACTGGGCGTAGATGCGGTTTTTGACAAATCGAACGAGATTGATGCCCTGCTCGATTTCTGCATGGAAATGACATAAAAAAAAGCTGACCCCAAGTCAGCTTTTTTTTATGTGGCACAGCAGGGCTGCACATCAGTCAATCAAACGATTCTTCAAGGCGTAGTAAGTCAGATCGCTGTTGGAGGACAGCCCCATCTTCTCCATCAAACGGGTGCGGTAAGTACTCACTGTCTTCACACTCAGCGACAGCGACTTGGCAATCTCACCTGCAGTCTCACCCTTGGCCAGCTTCAGGAACACCTGGAACTCGCGCTCCGACAGCTGCTCATGCGGAGGCACATCATCCTTGCGGTTGAGCTGCTGTGCCAGCAAATCCGCCACCGTAGGCGTCAGATAGCGGCGGCCCAGCGCAATGGTACGAATCGCTTCCGCAATTTCCTTGGGCTCGCATTCCTTGTTCAGGTAGCCGCTCGCACCCTGGCGAATCAGGTTGATGGCGTAATGCTCCTCGGGATATCCACTCAGGATCAGAATGCCCATGTCAGGAGCCTTGGCTCGCAGCATGGCCAGGGCATCCAGACCACTTTGACCGGGCATGGACAGGTCCATCACCAGCACGTCAATGTCCTGCTGCCGCACCAGATCAATGGCTTCCCGCCCGTTACTGGCCTCACCGACCACGCGCAGATCCACATGTTCGGACAAAAACTGGCGCAGACCTGAACGCACAATCGCATGGTCATCCACGATACCTACTTTGATCATCGAAGCCTCTTTTAGTTAAAGGAGTGGATACTCGCTTGCCATATTTCACCGAAATCATTCCGTGCACCATAGAAGCAAATCCCGATTCATCTTGATTATGAGCAATATCTGGCCCACACTGGCGCGCAATTGGAGGATTTGAAGTGAACTGGAGAAAATTCCGACACTTGGCAATTGGCATGCCACTGGCCATATTAGCGGCAGGCCTCATGATTGGCACCAGTCAGTATGGGTATCAGCAGACCAGCAAATCGCTGTCGGAGTTGACGCATACATACGACACTCGCACCGCAACCAGCACACTGCTGAGGGACATGCTGGATGCCGAAACCGGCTTGCGCGGCTATCTACTGACCCACGATGCGCAGTACCTGCAGCCCTACAGCAAAGCCATCTCACATATTCACCAGTCGCTGGAAGCCATCCGTCAGCAGGTGGACCACACGCCCCAAAAGCTGGAACTGTTCATTCCACTGGCCCAGACCATTCAACGCAAGACAGCCGAGATGGATCTGAGCCTCAAGCTCTTTGATGAAGGCAATGCCGATGCTCTGAAGTTCGTCATGTTCACCGACATGGGCAACAAGGACATGAACGACATCCGCACGCTGGCAGACCAGCTCGATGCCATCATGGCCAGCGATGTGCATCAGTACGAAGCAAGCATCAAGGCCTCCTTGCTCTGGGCACACATTGGCGTGACAACCATCACCCTGATCGGCCTGTTTGCCTTCTACCTGTACCTGCGCCAGAACAAGCTGGTGGCACGCCTGCACCGCCGTGAACAGGCGCTGCAATCCGAAGAGCGCTCACGCCTGGAGCAGCTGGTGCGCGAACGCACGGCTTCGCTGGCCGAACTGGCCACCCACCTGCAGCAGGTGCGCGAAGATGAACGCGGCCACCTGGCGCGCGAACTGCATGACGAACTGGGTGCACTGCTGACCGCGGCCAAGCTCGATGTGGCACGTCTGAAGTCCAAGATCGACATGGACAACCCCGAAGTGGCCGATCGCGTCAAACATCTGACGGAAACACTCAACAGCGGCATCGCACTCAAGCGACGGATCGTGGAAGACCTGCGCCCCTCGTCGCTGGCGAATCTGGGGCTGTCCACCGCACTGGAAATCCTGACCAGCGAGTTCTCCACACGCAGCGGCCTGTCACTGGAAGCCCATCTGGAACCCGTAGAGCTGGGCGAAGCCACGGAGCTGACCATCTACCGTCTGGTGCAGGAGGCGCTGACGAATATCGGCAAATACGCCAAGGCCACCACCGTCCATGTCTCTGTCCACAACTACCCCACCTATGTCGCCGTGCAGATTGCAGACAACGGGCGCGGCTTCGACACCGCCAGCATCCGCCCCAACTCTCATGGACTGGCTGGCATGCGCCACCGCGTAGAGGCTGCGGGAGGCAGACTGACGATTCAATCTGCTGTGGGTGAAGGTACGACGGTCTCTGCCATCATCCCGGCAGGCACTCAGGCGAGCAATTCGCAGACAAGCTCTCAAGACGAGGCTGCACAGCCATCCTGACTGACAGCAACGGCAAAAAAATGTAATAGCCTGAACGCCCTATGCCACCTAACTGCATAGGGCGTTTTTATTGGCAGCCTTGTATTTGTCAGGCATGACGCATCCATGCGCGAGCGTCCATCTGGTGCACATTTCCCTCTGGGAGAGGCTTCACATGTAGTCCTGCAAGCACACGATAGCCCGGTCATATGCTGACACCAGCCCCTAGCCACATCTGGCATCAACAGCTTTCCTGGCGCTCTACATTGGATACATCGAACTTCGATGGCTTATATAAAAAAGCTTAAAAACGAAGTGAGCACAAACTGAAACAAAACCAAGGAGTCCATATGCTGCATTACGCTGTCGTATTTCTTGTGATTGCATTGATTGCTGCTGTATTCGGTTTTGGCGGCATTGCCTCGGGTGCCATGGGCATAGCCAAGATTCTGTTTTTCGTCTTTGTGGTCATGGCGATCGTCACCTTCATCCTGGGCCTGCTCAAGAAAAAGGGCTGAGGCTGTGCCCATCGCCAGCCACGATGCATTGTTGACACATTGAAAGACGAAAACCATGAGCAGCCATTCCAAAAACGCAAAGAAAACCATTGCAGACGCTGTCGATGACGCGCAGGAAGCCCTGCAAAGTGCAGCAGAAGACGCCAAATCCCATGCCAAAGCCATGGCAGACGAGGCCGAGGACATGGCACAAGATGCCATCAAGAGCACGCGCGAAGCAGCCAGCAGCGCCTTGGACAAAGCCCAGGAAGGCCTGCAGGCCGTGGAAAAGGAGCTCGCTCCGGCGATTGAGCAGCTGGCTACCCGGGCGCAGGACTTTTGCAGCCGCAGCATTGCTTTCTGTGCAGACAACTCTGACAAGGCCCGCCGCCGCATGCTCGAAGCTGCCGAGAACACCACGCAATACATGGTGGAGCGCCCCGGCAAGGCCTTGATCATGGCCGCTGCAGTTGGCGCAGCAGTCACCGCTGCCGCATTAATGATGATGGGCCGCCGCCGCTGAAGCTGCTCCCCCACCACTTTCCTTTACCCATGGCACCCCCGGTGCGCATGCCAAGGGATCCATCATTGCGCACCCAACCTTCCTCTGCATTCAAAGGACGTCTATGAAGAAAACTACACGTGCCATCGCATTCGCCACTTTGGTAGGCGCCACCATCATTGGTGCTACAGGCTGCTCCGTGTTCCGTGATCAGCAGTCCGTAGGCTCTTATGTAGACGACGCAGGCATCACCGCCGCCGTCAAGGCCAAGTTCGCAGAAGACAAGACCGTCGCTGCGACAGCCATTTCCGTAGAAACCATGAAGGGCACCGTACAGCTGTCCGGTTTTGCCAAGAACCAGGCTGAAAAAGACCGTGCTGGTGCCATTGCTCGCAGCGTCAATGGCGTGGTCGCGGTGCGCAACAACATTGTGGTTCGCCCCTGAGGGTTGCGAGATCGCGGGCATCAG
>JAEZZU010000254.1 GCA_023418355.1 Pseudomonadota bacterium
TACCGATGACTGGGAAAAATTAAAATATCTCATTGGACATAAAGGGTTAAAGGTCGTTTCTTTAGATCTGCCAACCAGTTACCAGTTTATGAGTCGCACCGATGAATTTACAGAACGAATGCTTGCAGCCCTTAACAGTATGATGTTAGACATGCTGGCAGCGGTTGCAAGAAAGGATTACGAAGATAGACGGCGTCGTCAAGCGCAAGGAGTGCAAAAAGCCAAACAAGAAGGGAAGTATAAAGGCCGTCCGGTCAATAAGATATTACACCAAAAAATTGAAGGTCTTCTAATGGAGAAAAAAAGCTATAGCCAAATAGAAAACCTGATAGGTTGTTCGCGGCATACTATTTCGAAAGTATCAAAATTGATGAAAATAGTACAATAAATGTCCCTCTATTCGTTTATCAAGTTTATAGTCATACCGCTTGGTATGACATAAGAGAGATATTTAAGTATACACAAGAGTTTTAATTAAATAACTTATATTTATCACCATAAACCGAGCTTCATGACAATCATGAGCACGCATTAAAAGGGAGATTGAATGTCATCATCACCACAAAAGTCTCAAACGTGGGGGAAGATAAATCCGCCCGTTTTCTTTGTTTCCGCTTTTATTATTTTATGTGTCGTTGCAATAGCCGCTATTTTTCCTCAACGTTCTGAAATTTTGTTAAAAACCCTACAAGCTCAACTTTTTGAGAATGCCAGTTGGTTTTATATTCTGGCTGTCGCATTGATTTTATTGACCGTCGCCTATTTAGGGCTCTCTCGATTTGGCCAAATTAAACTCGGTCCAGATCATGCTCAACCGCAATTTAGTTATCTTTCCTGGTTCGCTATGTTGTTTTCTGCCGGAATGGGCATTGGACTGATGTTTTTCGGGGTCGCAGAACCCGTGATGCACTATCTTGCTCCCCCCGTTGGAGACCCACAAACGGTTCAAGCTGCAAGAGAAGCAATGGAAATTACATTTTTCCATTGGGGCTTACATGCCTGGGCGATTTATGCCATTGTCGCCTTAATTCTCGCTTTTTTTAGTTATCGACATGGCTTACCGCTTACATTGCGTTCAGCTCTCTATCCCATCATTGGTGAACGTATCTATGGTCCAATGGGACATGCTGTTGATATTTTTGCTGTTGTTGGCACCGTTTTTGGGGTTGCAACTTCGCTTGGATTTGGTGTTTTGCAAGTCAACGCAGGATTAGCGCACTTATTCGGTTTTCCTGTCAGTCCAACGATGCAAGTAATTTTGATCGTTGTGATCACAGGATTAGCGACGTTATCAGTCGTCAGTGGTTTAGATAAAGGTATACGAATTCTCTCTGAACTCAACCTCAGTTTAGCGGGTTTATTATTATTATTAATTGGGATTTTAGGCCCGACAGTACTGTTACTTAAATCTTTTGTCCAAAATACCGGGGCTTATCTTTCAGATATCATCAATAAAACCTTCAATCTTTATGCCTATGAACCGCAATCGAGTGAATGGTTAGGGGGATGGACATTATTGTACTGGGGATGGTGGCTTTCATGGTCCCCTTTTGTGGGCATGTTTATTGCGAGGATCTCTCGAGGCCGTACTATTCGTGAGTTTGTTACTGGTGTTTTGTTTGTTCCTGCTGGGTTTACACTGCTTTGGATGACTTTTTTTGGAAATAGCGCCATCCATTTGATCCGTGATAATGGGGCAGAAATGTTGGCGCAAGTCGTCCAAAAAGACGTTGCACTCGCCTTATTTGAATTTTTAAATTACTTTCCGTTTTCATCTGTTCTTTCTTTTGTTGCTATGTTGATGGTCATTGTTTTTTTTGTGACATCTGCGGATTCTGGGGCGATGGTTGTCGATACGTTAGCCTCGGGTGGTGAAATACACACACCCGTTTGGCAACGTATTTTTTGGGCCTTTTTGATGGGGGCCGTTGCAATCACACTTTTATTGGCCGGCGGATTAACAGCATTGCAAACCATGACGATAGCGACCGCGTTACCCTTTGCGATTATTTTATTGATTGCTATCGTCGGATTGCTAAAAGCTTTACGGATTGATGTGTATAAAAAAGACAGTCAACAGCTTGCTACTTTAGCACCGAATACCGGACGTGGGGGGTTATCATGGGAGCGTCGATTACGTAAAATAGCGTTCTTTCCTAAACGTAATCAGGTTAAACGTTTCATGACGGAAGTGATTGAGCCGGCTATGCAGTCAGTCGTCACTGAGTTGGAAAAGCAGGGGACCGAGGCCACTATCCATAATGAGAAAGACGATAGGGTGACTCTTGAAGTACAATTTGGTGAGAACCTCAATTTTCTCTATGAAATACGATTACGAGTCTATTTGACGCCTTCTTTTGCATTAGTGGGTATGGATGATGATGAAAATAATGAGTCTCAGAAATATTACCGTGCTGAAGTTTATTTAAAGGAAGGTGGGCAAGACTACGATATTATGGGATGGAGTGAAGCGCAGATTATTCATGATATCCTCGATCAATATGAAAAACACATTCATTTTATTCATATTGTCGATAAATCGTAGCCATTTATTATGATAGAGAGGTGACGAAAGCGAGTCACCTCTCTTGGTAATAATGACTATAGACGAAAAGACTAACGAATGATGAGTAATGACACGGGCGTTTTATGTATTATCTCTGTCGTATGACTTCCGGTAAGAAATTGCCTCAATCGCGAATGACCAAAAGCCCCCATGATGATCAAATCAATATGGTGTTGTACTGCAAAGTTACACAACTCATCAACGATGCTATTGTCACCCTCAAGTAAATTGACTTTCACCTGAATACCGGCTTGATGAAGTTGGTTTTGTGCTTTTTTGAGCTGACAGTCTTGGTTACCGTACATCACCAGATAGCAATCACTACCAGCTAATAATTTCACTTGTGTTAACCGATGAATGACTCGTTCACCTTCCTCACTGCCATCAAATGCAATCATTATCTTTTTCGGTGGGGTAAAGTTTCGCTTACAGATAAGCACTGAGTTTTTTTGAAGTCGAATAATGCCTTCGAGTTGACGGCCAATATGGCCCGTTAATTCAGATTGCTCGCCTCGACGACCAAGTACAACAATATGCGTATCTTCTTGATTTAGCATTTCGGCTAACGTTCCTTGTCGCTGAAGTGTATTAACATCATGAAGACCTAAATCTTGAGTGATTTTTTTTGCACTCATCAATAATTGTCGGCCTTCCTCACGGGTTAAACGCGCTCGCTTTTCCTCAATATCCACGAGTTCATTCAATAAAGTTTCTCGGGTATCAAATCCGATGATCCCACTTAAATCATGGTGTGCTGATGTCGAGATTTTTTCATTCATGTGTAACAGTGTCAGTGGTAGGTCGAGTGTTTGAGCTATCCAAGCACTGGCGTGACATACAGCAATTGCCGAGGACGAACGGTCAATACACCCAATTACGCAATTTTTTTGAATGATATCTGCTGCCATAATTAATGACCTCCCATGAATTTTTCAATTTTTTTCGGATCGTCATGAATACCAAATTTATCAACCAACGTTGCGGTGGCTTCATTCATCCCCTTAATTTCAACATCAATCCCTTCACGTCTAAACTTAATCACCACTTTATCTAACGCACTGACTGAGGTGATATCCCAAAAATGAGCTTGATTCACATCGATAATCGCTTTATCAATGTCTTCTTTAAAATCAAAAGCATTAACAAAGCGTTCCGATGTAGCAAAGAAAATTTGTCCTCGAACCTCATAATGGCGTGCTTTTTTATCCCTGCTTGATGTAACTGTCATGT
>JAEZZU010000041.1 GCA_023418355.1 Pseudomonadota bacterium
TGCGTCGTGTTCCCCTGGGTCAGCTGACCGAACTGCGTGGCATTCAGGGTGGTATTGAAAACACCAACTACTTTCTGACCACCGACCAGGGCGAATGGGTGCTGACCCTGTTCGAGCGCCTGCGCGCTGAGCAGCTGCCCTTTTACCTGTATCTGATGCAGCACCTGGCCCACAAAGGCATTCCTGTGCCTGCGCCACAGGCCGATGCCAAGACGGGCGACATCCTGCACAAGGTCTGCGGCAAGCCTGCGGCCATCGTGCAAAAGCTCCGCGGCAAAAGCCAGCTGCAGCCCGAGCCCGTGCACTGCGCGGCCGTAGGCGACATGCTGGCCCGCATGCACCTGGCAGGCCGCGACTACGAACGCGAGCAGCCCAATCTGCGTGGTCTGACCTGGTGGAACGAGACCGTGCCCACCGTGCTGCCCCACCTGAACGCAGAGCAGGCTGAACTGCTGCAGGCCGAGCTGGCCTTCCAGCACCACACGGCGGCATCCAGTGCCTACAAGGCCCTGCCCCGTGGACCTGTGCATGCCGACCTGTTCCGCGACAACGTGATGTTCGACGGCGAAGCGCTGACCGGCTTTTTCGACTTCTACTTCGCGGGCTGCGACACCTTTTTGTTTGACCTGTGCGTGTGCCTGAACGACTGGTGTATTGACCACGCAAGCGGTGCTCACCACGCAGCCAAGGCACAGGCCATGCTGGATGCCTATCAGGCCGTGCGCCCGCTGGAAGCGGCCGAGCGCCAGCTCCTGAACGCCATGCTGCGTGCCGGTGCGCTGCGCTTCTGGATCTCGCGTCTGTGGGACTACTACCTGCCCCGCGAAGCCTCCATGCTGGTGCCTCACGACCCTGCACACTTTGAGCGCGTGCTGCGTCAGCGCCTGCACCACCCCATCAGCCTGGACTGAGCCGCCTGAGCCGTCACGCCATACGCCCTGCATGCGTGATTGGTGAGCACGGCCTGCGACCCACCCAAGGCCGCATGAGCGGGTACAAATACCCCGGTGATGCAGCCCTTCTCCGGGCAGCATCAACCCCTGCCCTGGGGTACAGTGGAGCCCCAGCAAGCGCTGCGCCCTGCAGCATTTTTCTTGCGTTTTCACCACTATGAAACTTCATATCGTTCCCGCCAGCACCGGACTGCACTGGGTCAAGCTGGGAATACAGACGTTCTGGCGCCAGCCCATGGCACTGACGGCCCTGCTTTTTCTGAGCATGGCCGCCGTATCGCTGATTGGTCTGTTTCCCTTTATTGGCACCTATGTCGCACTGGTGTTCATGCCCACCGTGTTCCTGGTCATGATGCTGGGTGCTGCCGAAGCCCACCAGGGCCGCACGGCCCATCCAGGTCTGGTACTGGCCCCCTTCAAGGGCGGCAAGTCACGCATTCAGGCACTGGCCATTCTGGGTGTGTTCTACACCGCAGGCATTTTGCTGATTGCTGCGCTGACTTCGCTGTTTGACGACGGCACGCTGGCCAAGCTCTCGCTGGACAATGAGCCCATGACGCCCGAACTGGCGGAGCAGATCGTGCAGCAGCCCGGCTTTCAGATTGCGCTGTGGGGCGGCTTTCTGCTCTACAACCTGCTGGCCATGCTGATGTGGCACGCCCCTGCGCTGGTGCAGTGGCACGGTGTATCGCCCATCAAGGCCATCTTCTTCAGCATCGTGGCCTGCCTGCGCAACTTCCGCGCCTTCTTCATGTATGCACTGGGCTGGATGGGCATAGCCATCCTTGCAGGCCTGTTTCTGTCTGTGCTTATGTCAGTGCTGTCGATACTAATGGACTCAAATGCTGCTCTGGCTGCCTACCTCCTGACTATCGTGCTGGGCATAGCGCTAGTTATGATGTTCCTGACCTCGACCGTGTTTACCTTCCGCGACTGCTTCTCGCCCCCGGATCAGGAGCGCAAGCTGCATGTGGATGATGTGACGTACGACTACAAGTAAGCCGTACGCAGCATCAAAAAGGGGACGCCATTTGCGTCCCCTTTTTTTTGTTTCAGCGTGCTTTACTCCACGATGGTCAGCTTGGCAATCGCCAGCGCCAGCCACTTGGTGCCGTGCCGCGGGAAGTTGATCTGGGCGCGTGCATCATCGCCCATGCCTTCCACGGCCAGCACCTTGCCTTCACCAAACTTGGTGTGGAACACCGTCATGCCCTTGGCAATGCCATGCGCAGGTGCGGCCTTTTGCACGGGCACTTCCGGGTTCTTGAAGACTTCTGGCCCTTTGGGTGAATATGAGCCAAATTGGCCTCTAGCGCCCGCCCCCCAAGCGCTGGAAGCTCCACTCTTGGGAACAAAACTGCCAAATCCACCCTTGGCGCTGAGCCACTTGAGTGCGCCTTGCGGCAGCTCGTCGATAAAGCGACTGGGCAGGTTAAAGGTAGTGCGACCATGCAGCATGCGGCTTTGCGCATGGCTCAGGTACAGGCGCTTGCGGGCACGAGTAATCGCCACATACATCAGGCGGCGTTCTTCCTCCAGGCCGCCACGGTCGCTCATGGAGTTCTCATGGGGGAACAGGCCTTCTTCGAGGCCGCCGATGAACACACAGTCAAATTCCAGGCCCTTGGAGGCATGCACCGTCATGAGCTGCACCGCGTCCTGCCCGGCTTGCGCCTGGTTGTCGCCCGCTTCCAGCGCGGCATGGACCAGGAAGGCCTGCAGAGGCGAGAGTGTTTCGCCCGTTTCAGCATCGGTACCGTTGAGCGGTGTATCCAGCACGGGCAGCGAAAAATCCAGCCCCTGGCTGGCAGGGCTCTGGGTCAAGGCCTTGCCCATTTCATCCACGGGCAGCGCCACGGCATCCTTGCCAAAACCTTCCTGCGTCACAAAGCTCTCGGCCGCATTGATCAGTTCCTTCAGGTTTTCAATGCGGTCCTGGCCTTCTTTTTCCGTGCTGTAGTGGTCGATCAGGCCGCTGACTTCCA
>JAEZZU010000255.1 GCA_023418355.1 Pseudomonadota bacterium
TGATTGCCATCCTGCTGGGTCTGCTGGGCTACAGCACCTGGAAGCGTCGCCGTGCAGCACAGGCTGCAGAGCAAGACCCCAGCCTGGGTGACAGCCAGCTCCACCCCGACACCTTCTTTGCCGGCAGTGGCGGCCAGCACGTGGACACCACGGATGCTGCAGCCACCACCATGGCCTACGCCCCCAGCCAGCTCGATGGTGGCGCAGACGTGGATGCTGTCGCCGAAGCTGATGTCTATCTGGCCTATGGCCGCGATGTGCAGGCCGAAGAAATCCTCAAGGAAGCACTGCGCACCCAGCCAGAGCGCACAGCCATCTACGTCAAGCTGGCCGAGATCTATGCCAAGCGCGAAGATGCCAAGTCACTGGAAGACATTGCGCGCAGCCTGCAGGCACTCACCGAGCCCGGCGCTTCGGAATGGCAGCGCGTGACAGCGCTGGGCCGTCAGATCGCACCCCAGAACCCACTGTTTGCAGATGCCACCACCGAGGCATCGAGCAGCGCCCCTGCTGACAAACCCGGCTCAGGCTTTGCTGCGGCCCTGCAAGCCAGCACAGCCGCGGCAGCCACCAGTGCCCTGGCCAGCGATGCAGACACACCTGCCAGCCCTGAGCTGCCAGTGCTGGATCTGTCCGCTGCATTTGCAGAGCCTTCGGAACCTGCACCGCAAACCACGGACACAGCATCGCCAGCGCCTGCCGATGACATTGCCAGCGTGCTGGACAGCCAGCTGGATCTGTCCTCTCCCTTCACACCGACCGAGCCTCCCTCTCAGGTACAGGACACGGTGCAAGGCAGCGACAGCATCAGCGATGCGCTGGATCTGGACCTGTCGGGCTTTGAAGCATCCCTGCCACAGAACGCAGACACACCCGCTGCAGAACCTGCGGCCCCTGCAGACCATCTGGACGACGGCCTCAACCTCGACCTGAATGTCGAAGCGCCCGCCGCCGAGGAAGCTCCGGCTGAAGCCCCCCAAGCGCCAGCTGCCCCTGCGCCAGACTCGGGCCTGGACTTTGATCTGGGCTCCCTGAACCTCGATCTGGGTGCAGACACCAGTGCCGAGCCTGCAGACAATGCCAAGCCCATGCACAATCTCGCCGATGATCCCCTGTCTACCAAGCTTGACCTGGCCAGGGAATTCAACGCCATTGGCGACAGCGAAGGCGCCCGCGCCCTGATCGAGGAAGTGCTGGCCGAAGCCAGCGGTTCGCTCAAGGAACGCGCGCAAAAGATGCTGTCCGAACTTGATTGATGCATTTTTCTGAAACGGCTGCGGCCGCTGCACTAGGAGCCAGCATGCGTATAGCCCTCGGGCTGAGCTACAACGGCCAAGCCTATAACGGCTGGCAAAGTCAACCAAACGGCAACACCGTTCAAGACAAACTCGAAGCGGCCCTGGGCCGCTTTGCTACTGAAAAGATCTCCACTTTGTGCGCCGGGCGTACCGATGCCGGCGTGCATGGTCTGATGCAGGTCGTGCACTTTGACACGCCCATCATCCGCCCCGAAAACGCCTGGGTGCGCGGCACCAACACCTTTCTGCCCCCCGATATTGCCGTGCAGTGGGCACGCCATGTGCCAGATGCCTTCCACAGCCGTGCCTGCGCCACCTCGCGCCGCTATGCCTATGTGCTGCTGCAGTCTCCCGTGCGCCCCAGCGTGGAAACTGGCCGTGTGGGCTGGGTGTTCAACCCGCTCGATGGTGATGCCATGCGCAAGGCCGCGTCTTATCTGCTGGGCGAGCATGACTTCAGCTCCTTCCGCGCGGCGGCCTGCCAGTCGCTGACCCCGATCAAGACCCTGCACCGCATTGACATCACGCGCCGCAGCATCTCGTCGGCACAGCACCGCGACATGGAATGCTGCTACTGGCGTTTCGAGTTTGAGGGCAACGCCTTTTTGCACCACATGATCCGCAACATCATGGGCTGCCTGATCTACATTGGCCAGGGCTCCCACTCACCCGAGTGGATGCAGCAAGTGCTGGATGCACGCTCGCGCGATGCAGCAGCCCCAACCTTTTCGCCAGATGGCCTGTACTTCATGGGGCCACGCTACGATGCGCAATGGGGCCTGCCCGACCATGTGCCCGGCTTTGACTGGCTGCCTTAAGCATTAAATTGCCCTCTAACGCTTATGAATACTGCGTTGAATGCTCCTTTTTCCCGTACACGCATCAAGGTCTGTGGCCTGACCCGCGCATGTGACGTAGATGCTGCCGTGGCAGCAGGTGTGGATGCCCTGGGCTTTGTGCTCTACCCCAAGAGCCCACGTGCCGTGAGCCTGGCACAGGCAAGCCGGCTGATCGAGCGCCTGCCGCCCCTGGTCACACCGGTGTTGCTCTTTGTGAACGCCAGCCAGCATGAGGTGGATGCAGCATTGCACGCCATTCCCCACGCCTTGCTGCAGTTTCATGGCGATGAAAGCCCGCAAGTCTGCACAAGACTGAGCCAGCAATGCCGCGTGCGCTATCTGCGTGCAGCACGCATTCCCCTTGGGGATGCAGCACGTGACTTTGACCTCGTAGAATACGCGCATCAGTACTCTCAGGCCCAGGCCATTTTGCTAGACGCCCATGTGGACGGCTACGGTGGCGCAGGCAAAGCATTCAATTGGTCACTGCTTCCACCAAGCG
>JAEZZU010000068.1 GCA_023418355.1 Pseudomonadota bacterium
GCCATGCCACCTGTTGCGCATGGAAAGGCGCTTGAGAAAGCCTATGTCAGATTGCCAGATGGATCGCGGTTGAAAGCCAAGGATAGATGATGTCAACCACTCGAGTCACAGCACCAGCAGCACAGCATTCCCTTGGGGAACACGATTTAGGTCCATTGGCGTGGGTGTTGGAGGAGGTTCGCAAGTCGCTGGATGGGGCCATCAAGGCCACGCGACTTTTTGTACGTGAAGCCGAAGCCGCGCGCGACTCCGACCTGGGTGCGCTGGACAGCAGCCCCTTGCGCATTGCCAAGCAGAACCTGCACCAGTCCTGCGGAGCGCTGGAAATGGTGGGCATGCCGCAGGCGGCCTTGCTGCTGCGCTCCATGGAAGCGGCCGTGCAGCACTATGTGCAAAAGCCGGCAGACTGCACGGAGGCCGTGGTCCAGACGCTGGAAAAAGCCAGCTTTGCCCTGCTGGAGTTTCTGGAGACCGTGCTGGCTGGCAAGCGCATTGCAGCGGTGGCCCTGTTTCCGCAGTACCGTGATGTGCAGGCGCTGTTTGACGGGCAAGGCAAGGTGCATCCTGCGGACTTGTGGCCGATCGAGCGTCGTCTGCGTGATCCGGAGCTGGGTGTGCAATGTGCGCCGCTTGCGTATGACGCACAGCAGCGCAAGATTCTGGATGCCGCCGTGCTGCAGATTGTGCGCGGTGAAGATATTCCGCAGTCCAGTATCCGCATGCGTGATGTCTGTCTGGGCTATGCCCAGGCGCAGGCAGAAGCACCTTTGCGCATTTTCTGGAAGGTGGCTGCTGCCTATTTCGATGCCATGGCCCATGGCCTGCTGAAGGTAGACATCTACTCCAAGCGCGTGGCTTCGCGCGTGCTGATGGTGTCGGTGGCGCTGGCCAAGGGCGATCCAGTCGCGCCCGAGCGCTTGCTGCAGGACATGCTGTTTTTCTGTGCCCAGGCCAGGTCTTCAGAAGCAGGTGCGCAGGATGCCGTGATCTGGAAGGCCGTCCATGACGCCTTTGGGCTGCAGCGACATACGCCAGTGGACTATGAGCAGGTGCGCTTCGGGCGCTTTGAGCCCACTGCGCTGGCACAGGCGCGCAAACGCATTGCGGCTGCGGCAGAAATATGGTCAGCGCTGGCGGGTGGTGATGTACAGAAGATCAAGCCTGCGGTGGATCAGTTCTCGCTGGTCTGTGATTCGCTGCAGAAGCTGCTGCCCGGAGGACAGGGGCTGGCCAGGGCGCTGATGCAGGTGCTCAGCAGCGTAGCTGCGCGTGGTCAGCCACCATCACCTGAAGTGGCCATGGAGGTGGCAACTGCAGTGCTGTACCTGCAGGCAGCCTTCACTTCGCTGGACATCAGCGATGAGGAAATGACTGCCCATGCAGCCACGCTGGCTCAGCGTCTGACATCGGTGCTGGAGGGCGCTGCCTCACAGCCGCTGGAGCCCTGGATGGAGCAGCTGTACCGCCAGGTGAGTGACCAGCAGACCATGGGCAGCGTGGTTGGTGAGTTGCGTGGCACGCTGGCCGAAACCGAAAAGCTGCTGGACCAGTATTTCCGCAGTCCAGACGACAAATCCATGCTCAGTGCCGTGGCCACCCATCTGTCGCAGATGCGTGGCGTACTGTCGGTGCTGGGGCTGGAGCCTGCATCGCAGGCCATGGTGCGCATGCGCCAGTATGTAGAACGTCTGCAGGCGGAAGACCTGTCTGAAGACGAGCAGCGCATTCTGTTCGACAAGATTGGCAACAGCCTGGGTGCGCTGGGCTTCCTGATCGACATGCTGGGCTACCAGCGCAATATTGCCCGCAAACTGTACGAGTTTGACGAGCAGGAAGGCGAACTCAAGCTGCTCATGGGCCGTGTACGCCTGCGTGCAGGCGATGAGGCGGTGGCCAAACCTGTTGAGGAAGTGCTGCAGGCGCGTGTGCAGCAGATTGATCAGCCCGTCATCCTCAAGCAAGCCGCTGCATTGGCGCCCACCACCCCAGAGGACCAAGCTGCGGCGGCTGTGCCAGAGCCGGCATCTGAGCCTGCACCCGCACCCCAGCCAGTGGTGCCTGATTTGCCAGTGAAGCCTGAAGCTGCACCAGCTGCGGCGAGCGCACCCGCTGCACCGCTGGAAGTGGCGCAGGAAGACTCGGACGACGAGCTGCTGGACATCTTCCTGGAAGAAGCGCGCGAGGTGGTGGGCAATGGCCGCGCGGCCTTGCAGATGCTTGCCGAAGACCCCGCCAATATGAGCGAGCAGACGGTGCTGCGCCGCGCCTTCCACACCCTCAAGGGCAGCTCGCGCATGGTGGGGCTGGACGAATTCGGGCAGGCAGGCTGGGCCATGGAGCAGATGCTCAATGCATGGCTGGCCGAACAAAAAGCCATGCCAGCGCCCATGCGCCAGCTGGCAGGCCAGGCGCTGGATGGGTTTGAAGCCTGGGTTGCGGCCATTGAGGCCGGTGCTGCCCAGACCTGGCAATCTGCACCTTTCCGGGTCAGTGCAGATGCCATGCGGCTGGAAGGCCGCTTGATTGCACTGGATATCGATGCAGCCCGTGGCCAGCAGGCTGCAATGCCTGGCGTCGTCCTTGAAGCGCCAGCCGATGCTCTGCTGGAAGAACTCTCTGTGGCAGCGCAGGAGGATGTGACCGAAGCAGTACCTGCTGTGCCCGAGGTTGCGGATGAGCCAGCGCTGCAGATCGATGCACTGCCTGAAGGCTTGTCGCTGCTGGATGAAGCTGCTGAGCCTGCTGCAGCGCCTCAGGGCGAAGCAGATGCTGCAACCATCCCTGTGGCTGAAGAAATCAGCTTTGCCGAGTTTGATGCGCTGCTCAAAGCCTCGGAAGATGCGCAGGAAAGCAGCGTGGTGTCCGAGCCTGTGCAGCCACAGGAGCCCGAGCAGGAAGCTACCCAAGCACCTCTGGTACTGGAGCTGCCAGAGCCAGATGCTCCGGAACTGCAGATGGCATCGGCCGAGTTCGCCGAAGCAGCTCTAGCCGTGCAGGAGGCAGAGCCTGCAATGGCAGCAGAGTCTGCTGCATTGGCCGAGCCTGAGGTGCCTGCCACACCAGTTGTGGACATCAAGCAGATCGGTGATTTGGCGGTTTCGCTGCCACTGTTCAATGTCTATCTGGGTGAGGCCGAAGAGTGGTCTGCACGACTGCTGGAGGGGCTGACAGGCTGGCAGTCCGAACTGCACGAAGCGCAGCCCGACATGGTCAACGCCTGGGCACATTCGCTGGCTGGCAGTTCGGCCACGGTGGGCTTTGCGGCGCTGTCTGTCCTGGCACGCAAGCTCGAACATGCGCTGCAGCATGTGGCACCGCAGCCGCATGGCGTGGCTGAGCAGGTGCAGGTGTTTGTGCGCGCTGCCGAGGAAATTCGTTCCATGCTGCACCAGTTTGCGGCAGGTGTATTGCCCACGGCGTCTGAGGGCATCTTGCATGGCTTGCAAGGCATTCTGGATGCAGAAGTGCGCACCACCCCCGCACCGCTGCCGAAGGAAGACCATGTAATTGGTACGCTGGATATGCCCGCTGCACAGGTTGCGCAGGAAAGCAACGATGCCATCCAGGACGACATTGATGCAGCGATTGCCAAAGCCATGGCGTTGGCCGAGTCTGAAGACGACGACATCGATGTCTTTGATGTCATTGATCCTGACCTCTTCCCCATTTTTGAAGAAGAAGCCATTGAGTTGCTGCCCACATTGGGAGCAGCGCTGCGCGAATGGGCGGCTCACCCTGCGCGATTGGAAGCGCGCAGCACACTTTTGCGTGCCTTGCACACACTCAAAGGCAGCGCACGGCTGGCCGGTGCTATGCGCATGGGTGAAATGGCACACCGTTTGGAGTCTGCGGTCGAAGCGCTCGATGTAGACACGGTTACTTCTGAAGACATCGAACGCCTGTTCGCCCGCCTGGACGCGATCGAAGCGACCTTCAATGTGCTGCGTGCGGTGGGGCTGCAGGCCGAGGAGGCATCTGTACGGGCAGAGCCTGCAGCAGAGGTGGTGGAGATGGAGCCCATCGATCTGCCCATGCCCACGGCTGTAACGCAGCAGGCACCTACGCCAGCGGCACAGCCTGTAGCCAGCGCCGCGCCTGCAGCGCTGCCCATGCAGTCCATCGCCAAATCTGCCATCGTGGGCGGTGTGCGCCAGAACACGCAGCAGACCGTGCGTGTGCGCTCGCAGCTGCTCGACCGTCTGATCAACGAAGCGGGTGAGGTGCTGATTGCGCGCTCGCGTCTGGATGTGCGCATGCACAGCATCAAGCATTCGCTGCAGGACTTGACGGGCAACCTGGACAAGCTGCGCCAGCAACTGCGTGATATTGAGGTGCAGGCCGAATCGCAGATGCAGTCGCGCATGCAGCTGGCCAAGGAAGCCGGTGCAGACTTCGACCCGCTGGAGTTTGACCGCTTCACGCGTGTGCAGGAGCTCACGCGCATGATGGCTGAGTCGGTCAACGACGTGGCGACGGTGCAGCGCAATCTGCAGCGCGACGTGGATGCGGCCGAAGACGACCTGATTGCCCAGGGTCGCCAGGCCCGTGAGCTGCAGCGTGACTTGCTGCGCACGCGCATGGTGGAGTTTGACTCCATCTCCGAGCGTCTGTACGCCGTGGTGCGTCGCACCTCCAAGGAAACGGGCAAGCAGGTCAAGCTTGGCCTGAGCGGCGGCACCATTGAAATGGACCGCGGCGTGCTCGAGCGCATGGTGCCTGCGTTTGAGCACCTGCTGCGCAACTGCGTGGACCACGGCATTGAAACGCCAGAGCAGCGCACCGCAGCGGGCAAGCCTGCGACCGGCACCATCAGCGTGCAGGTGCAGCAGGAAGGCAATGACGTGGCCGTGAGCTTCCACGATGACGGTGCAGGCCTGAATGTGGAGCGTATCCGCGACAAGGCGCTGGCGCAGGGGCTGATCACGGCCGATGAGGTGGTGGATGCCACACGCGCTGCACAGCTGATCTTCATGCCCGGCTTTACGACGGCGCAGCAGGTCACGGGGGTGTCGGGCCGAGGCATTGGCATGGACGTGGTGCGCTCCGAAGTGCAGGCGCTCGGTGGCCGTATCGAAACGCAGACCACGCCCGGTCAGGGCTCGGCATTCCGGCTGGTGCTGCCGCTGACCACGGCGGTGACGCAGGTGGTGATGCTGCGTGCTGGCAACTTCTCCGTCGGTGTGCCCGCCAGCCTGGTTGAAGTGGTGCGCCGCGTGAGCATGGCCGATCTTGAAGCCGCCTACCGCAGCGGTGAGCTGATCGAGGGTGAGGAGCGCATTCCGTTCTACTGGGCCGGTGCCGTGTGGAGCCAGTCACCACGCAGTGTGGACGATGGTGCCGGCAAGACACGGCCTGTGGTGCTGATCCGCAGCGCGTCACAGCGCATTGCATTGCATGTGGACGAAGTGCTGGGCCAGCAGGAAATGGTGATCAAGCCGCTGGGCGCGCAAATGTCGCGTCTGCCAGGGCTGACCGGCATGTCGGTGCTGGCCTCCGGTGCCGTGGTGCTGATCTACAACCCTGTGGCGCTGACCACGGTGTATGGCGAGCAGATTCGCGAACTGGGCAAGGGCCTCCCAGCCGTGCTGGACGAGCAGGCCGCCAAGCAGCTGCAGCGCGAAGCCGCACCTGCCGAGCCAGCCACCGGTGTGCTGCCATCGAGCCAGGTGCCCTTGGTCATGGTGGTGGACGACTCCATCACCGTGCGCCGTGTGTCGCAGCGCCTGCTGCAGCGCGAAGGCTACCGTGTCATCACCGCCAACGATGGTCTGCAGGCGCTGGACAAGCTGCAGGGCGAAGAGCTGCCCAGCGTGCTGCTGTCTGACATTGAAATGCCGCGCATGGACGGGTTCGATCTGCTGCGCAACATCCGTGCGGCCGAGCGCCTGCAGCATCTGCCGGTGATCATGATCACCTCGCGCATTGCGCAAAAGCACCGCGACCACGCCATGGAGCTGGGCGCCAACCACTATCTGGGCAAGCCGTATTCGGACGAAGAACTCATGGCGCTGGTACACCACTACGCCGTGGGCAAGCCTTTGCCTGAACTGCAGGAGGATGCCGCCGCGGCACGCAGCGAATAAGCGTGCTTTCATAAAGAGAGCTGCCAGCGCTTGATATGCAAGGATTTCAGATAAAAAATAATCTGAAAACAAGCAGTTTCAAGCGCAGGAAGCTCTCTTTTTTGTTGCTTTCCGGACTGCAGGGGCTTGTGCAGCAGTGCCAAGTGCTGGGTAGATCGCGGCTAAAATACCGGGTTATGCCCGCTGAATCTGCGCCTATCAATTTGACGCACCACTTCCTGATTGCCATGCCCAATCTGGAGGATGAGTCCTTTTCCCGCAGCGTGGTGTATTTGTGTGAACACAACGAGCGCGGCGCGCTCGGTCTGATCATCAACAAGCCTTCCACGCTGAGTCTGCAAGCCTTGCTGCGCAAGATCGATCTGCCCATGGGGCGTGAGGACCTGCGGGAAGACCTGGTCTTCCGTGGCGGCCCCGTGCAGACCGACCGCGGCTTTGTGCTGCACGACCCCATCATCATCGAAGGCGCAGAAGCCAACCAGTCTGCCTACGCCTCGACCCTGGCTGTTCCCGGCGGCCTGGAGATGACCACCTCCAAGGACGTGCTCGAAGCCATTGCCAATGGTGCCGGCCCACGCCGCGTCCTGGTCACGCTGGGCTATGCCTCCTGGGGAGAAGGTCAGCTTGAATCCGAGCTGGGCGAAAACGCCTGGCTGACCGTGCACGCTGACCCTCAGGTGATCTTCGACACCCCCGCCGAAGAGCGATACAACAAAGCCTTGAGCCTGCTGGGCCTGCAGCCCTGGATGCTCTCTCCCGAAGCAGGTCGCGCATGACCCCCGATACTTCCATTCCACGGCCCGGCAATGCTGCTGACAAGGCCGTGGTCATTCCTGCGCACGTGCAGCAGTTTCTGGCCTTTGACTTTGGTACCAAGCGCACGGGCTGCGCCTCGGGCAACCGCGTGTTTGGTGGTGCCAGCCCCTTGCCCACCATCAAGGCAGAAGGCGCCGATGCGCGCTTTGCCGCCATTGAAAAGCTGATCAAGGAGTGGCAGCCGCAGGCGCTGGTCATTGGTGTGCCTTATCACCCGGACGGCGCGCCGCACGAAAACACGGCCAAGGCACTGAAGTTTGGCCGCCAGCTGCGCGGACGGTTTAACCTGCCGGTTTATGAAGTGGATGAGCGCTACAGCACGACCGAGGCGCTTGCCGGTGGTGCCAAGGATGCCGATGCTGCATCGGCCTGCATCATTCTGGAGCAATTTTTGAGGAGCATTGCATGAGTCTTTCCGCTGGTTCTTTGGTGCTGGACGCCGAAGCCCTGTACAAAGAATTGCTGCGCGGTGTGCGCAGTCTGATGGGGCCGAACACCCAGTTGGCTGGCGTGGCCTCGGGTGGTGCCTGGCTGGCAGAACGACTGCACAAGGACCTGGGCTTGCCTGGCAAGCACGGTGTGCTGTCCTCGGCCTTGCACCGTGATGACTTTGCCCAGCGCGGCATGGCACAGAGCGTGCAGACCCAGATCGACTTTGATGTGAATGGTGCTGATATTCTGGTGCTGGACGATGTGCTCTACACCGGCCGTACCGTGCGCGCCATTTTGAACGAGCTGTACGACTATGGACGCCCCGGTTGCGTGCGTCTGGCCGTGCTGGTGGACCGTGGTGGCCGCGAGCTGCCTGTGGCCGCCGAATTTGCCGCCGCACGCGTGGCGCTGCCCGCCAGCCAGTCGCTGGCGCTGGCACGCACAGAAGACGGCACCTTCCAATTTGAAGTCAAAGAGGCATGAACGTGCTGTACAAGCGCAA
>JAEZZU010000075.1 GCA_023418355.1 Pseudomonadota bacterium
GCATGTGACGCAGTTGCTGCTCACTCAAAGCCTTGCCCACGCTGGCCAGGTCGATGGCCTGACCACCTGCCATGCCCTGCGAGCCCGCAGCCCGTGCCAGGATGCGGCACAACTGGGCCTGCATGGCAGCAGGCACTTCAACGTCCGCAGGGGTCAGCAGTTCAAATGCCAGGGCCTGCAGGGCATCACCGCCCAGCAAAGCTTGGGCTTCACCGAACTGCACATGCACCGTGGGCTTGCCACGACGCAGCACGTCGTTATCCATGCAGGGCATGTCGTCATGCACCAGCGAATACGCATGAATCAGCTCCACCGCACAGGCGGCGCGCAGCGCTGCTTCGGGCTGGCCATTCACGGCCTGTGCCGCAGCCAGCACCAGCAGGGGACGCAGGCGCTTGCCGCCATCGAGCACGGCGTAGCGCATGGCATCGCCCAGGTTTGCCGGCGCATCCACACCCACCCATGCCGACAGTGCCTGCTCGGTACGCAGCAGCTGCGCATCCATCCATGCCTGAAAATCAAATGCCGATGTGTCGGTGCTGCTGGTGGGAAGGTCTGTTGTCATCACAATCTGAGTTTCCATGGCGCCCACTCAGTCCTGCGACCACGGCTTGATCTGACCGTCATCCAGCGCACGGATTTGCGCTTCCACCTCATCGAGCTGCTTGCGACAGAACTCCAGCAGAAAGGAAGCACGGCGATAGCCATTCATCATTTCACCCAGGGGCAGCTGCCCGGACTCCATGGCGACAGCCAGCGTTTCCAGTTCCGCAACTGCGGACTCATAACTGTCGGGAGGGGTGGAAATGTCGGCGATCGCGACGTTTTTTGCCTTGGGCATGGTGGGCGCTCGTGGGTTTTGGGGAATCAGGGATTTTAGGCCGTGCAGCCATTTCCACGGCGCATGCAGCCGTGTATGCACCAGAAGGAGGCATATTTCCTGCAATATCCTGCTAATTATTTGATTTAAATACACATAAACCGCTCGCGGAAATAACCCCACCGCGTACAATCCCATTCCCCGTCGAACCGGCACACGCCATTGCATAGACGGACATAGGCTTGACTTGCTGCTGTCCATCATGTTCTGGCATGAGCCGGTTTACTTTTTTCACCCGTGCAACAAGCACCCTCCCTGTGGGGAGTCTTTAGGTCAGGTCTCCCATGTCTGATTTAAGTCTTCAACTGCAGCAGGCCGCAAGCCAACTACCAGTTTCTAGCTACTTTGACGAAGCGCTGTTCCAGCGCGAGATGGAACTTATCTTCCAGAAAGGCCCTCGTTATGTCGGTAGCACGGTGTCCATCCCTGAAATCGGCGACTACTACGCACTGCCTCACGAAAACGAAGGCCGCGCGCTGGTTCGCAATGACAAGGGCGAAATTGAGCTGATCTCCAACATCTGCCGCCATCGTCAGGCCGTGATGCTCAAGGGCCGCGGCAACCTCAAAACCGAAGGCAAGGGCCACGCAGGCGGCAATATCGTCTGCCCCCTGCACCGCTGGACCTACAGCCCCAGCGGCCAGCTCCTGGGCGCCCCCCAGTTTTCACACGATCCCTGCCTGCAGCTGAACAACTACAAGCTGCGCGAATGGAACGGCATGCTGTTCGAGGACAACGGCCGTGACATCGCTGCAGAACTGGCCGGTATGGGCCCCCGTGAGCAGCTCAATTTCGATGGTCTGGTGCTGCACCATGTCGAAATGCATGAGTGCAACTACAACTGGAAGACCTTCATCGAGGTCTATCTGGAGGACTACCACGTCGGCCCCTTCCACCCAGGTCTTGGCAACTTTGTGACCTGCGATGACCTCAAGTGGGAATTCGCCAAGGAATACTCCGTGCAGACCGTGGGCGTTGCGCCCACCTTCGGCAAGCCCGGCTCCGATGTCTACAAGAAGTGGCACGAAGTGCTGCTGAACTACCGCAATGGCGAGCTGCCTGAGCGTGGCGCCATCTGGCTGACCTACTACCCCCACATCATGGTGGAGTGGTATCCACACGTGCTGACGGTCTCGACCCTGCACCCCGTCAGCCCCACCAAGACCATGAACGTGGTGGAGTTCTACTACCCCGAAGAAATTGCGGCTTTCGAGCCCGAGTTCATCGAGGCCCAGCGCGCGGCCTATATGGAAACTGCGGTCGAGGACGACGAGATCGGCGAGCGCATGGACGCAGGCCGCCGCGCACTGCTCGAACGTGGTGACAACGAAGTCGGCCCCTACCAGAGCCCCATGGAAGATGGCATGCAGCATTTCCATGAGTGGTATCGCAAAATCATGGGAGAGCACATCCCCCAGCGCTAAGCAAAATTTGCTACGCTCACAGGAGCTGCCAGCGCCCCATTCATGGGCGCTGGCAGCTCTTTTTGTTTATAGAACAAAGCACTGCACCACAAAAAACTACAGGGAGAGGCAATGCAAGTGTTATGGATGGTGGTTGGCGCATTTCTGTTCGCCACCATGGGCGTATGCATCAAATACGCAGCGGTGTACTTCAACACCGCCGAAGTCGTTTTCTACCGCGGGCTGATCGGCATGCTGGCGCTGTGGGCACTGAGCTCCTCGCAGGGCATCTCCCTCAAAACCCGTCACCCCTGGATGCATGCATGGCGCAGCCTGGTGGGTGTATCTGCGCTGGGCAGCTGGTTCTATGCCATCTCCGAGATGCCACTGGCCAGTGCCATGACGCTCAATTACATGAGCAGCATCTGGATTGCCGTCTTCCTGCTGGCCGGAGCGCTGTGGACACTGCTGCCCGGCAGCGGCCGCCCAAAACAGCCCCTGAACATCCCCCTGCTCATCACCATCGTGCTCGGCTTTGGTGGTGTGGTGCTGATGCTGCAGCCCAGCTTTGCCCAGGAACAAACCCTGCCCGCCCTGCTGGGCCTGGGCTCCGGCGTGCTCTCTGCCATGGCCTATATGCAGGTGGTGTCGCTGTCACGCATTGGTGAGCCCGAAGCGCGCACCGTCTTCTTTTTTGGTGCTGGCTGCACACTCGCCGGACTGGTGGCCTGCCTGATTACGGGCTTTTCGCCCTGGCCCAGCTGGCAGGCCGCGCTGTGGCTGCTGCCCGTGGGCCTGCTGGCCGCTGGCGGGCAGCTGTGCATGACGCGCGCCTATGCCAGCGCCAAGACCTCGCGCGGCACGCTGGTCGTCGCCAATCTGCAGTACTCAGGCATTGTGTTTGCAGCGCTGTACAGCCTGTTCCTCTTCAATGACGAACTGGGCTGGCAAGGCTGGCTGGGCATGAGCCTGATTGTGCTGTGCGGTATTGCGGCCACCATCTTTCGCGCCCGAGGTGTGGCAGCAAAATCGTGAGCCACAATGCCAGACGTAAGAACTTTTTACGCAAGGCCATGACTTACACCACACTGATTACTTCCACACAGCTCCAGGCCCTGCAAGCCAGCGGTCAGCCCTTCATGGTGTTTGACTGCAGCTTCGATCTGGGCGCACCTGCTGCGGGCCGCCAGCAGTACGAGCAGGCCCACATTCCCGGTGCCGTATTTGCCGATCTGGAGCAGCACCTGAGCGCCCGCCACGGTGCACCCGATGCCCACGGTCAGGTACAGACCGCGCAGTCCGACCAGCCCGCTTCCGGCGGACGCCATCCTCTGCCCAGCCGCGAGCGCTTTGCCGAATGGCTGTCCTCCGTCGGCTTTCGCAACGACATGCAGGCCGTGGTCTACGACCGCCAGGGCTGCAATTTCTGCGGCCGCCTGTGGTGGATGCTCAAATGGGCCGGGCATGACGCCGCAGCCGTGCTCGATGGCGGCCTGCAGCACTGGGTCGCACACGGCGGTGCCACCGTGCAGGGTGAAGAGCCTGCACACTTTCAGTCCAACTTTGAACTCAAACCCAGCCTGCGTCAGCTGGTCACCGCCCAGCAAGTGCTGGAGCAGCTGCAGCAGGCCGACGCACAGACCATTGTGGATGCCCGTGCCCCCGCCCGTTACCGTGGTGAAGTAGAGCCGCTGGACCCCGTGGCCGGACACATTCCGGGCGCACTCAACCGCCCCTTCACGGAAAACATTGCTCTGGACGGACGCTTCAAGCCCAAGGAGCTGCTGCGCGCAGAATTCGATGCCCTGCTGCAGGGGCGTGACCCTGCCACCGTGGTACACCAGTGCGGCAGTGGCGTCAGTGCGCTGCCCAATCTGATTGCCATGGAAATCGCGGGCTTTGCGCCCGCCAAGCTGTTTGCCGGCAGCTGGAGCGAATGGTGCAGTGATCCGACGCGCCCCTTCGCCAAAGGTTAACAAGCTTTTCCGCTGCCAAACAAAGGGGGAAATCCGGTCTTTTCAGAGCGATCCCCCCTGCCAAATTCAGGCATGATGCAGCCACTGTGTAACAAAAGCGCATAGCAAGCATTTACCTGCCTGCGCCCACTGCTGCACAGACTGCATGCCTGAGCCACACGCCCGGCATCGCCACTCCATCCCTCGGTTCTTGCAGCCGCAGCCCCCCAGACCATCGGTCGCCTTGTAGGAATTTCACCTACACACACCTAGAACAAGGTAGACAAAGTCAGCTTGTCGAAGAGACACGACGCACCGACGCACCCCGACTCAAGCGGCGGTTTGCGGTAATTCACAATTCATCCCATCAGATCGCAGCTTGATCCCAGGCGTTAGCGACACCCACGAGCAACGCCTCAATTAGGTTTTTGGAAAGGATGAATCATGAATGACGAACAACTGCTTGCCGAGATTCGCGAAGCCAACCTCACTTACCTGATGCTGGCCCAGAATCTGATTCGCAAGGACAAGGCCGAAGCCGTTTTCCGCCTGGGCCTGAGCGAAGAAGCATGCGACATTCTGGGCACCCTTTCTGCCGCGCAAGTGCTCAAGCTCGCGTCGCGCAACACCCTGCTGTGCAGCTTCCGCGTCGATGACGAACTGGTCTGGAGCCTGCTGACCAACCACAGCAGCAACAAGATCGGCAACGAAGCCACCAACACGCTGCACGCCAACATCCTGATGGCCAGCCGCGTCTCCGAAGTTCTGTAATTCAAGATCGGCGATACGGAGCACACCACCATGGCTACAGCAGCAACCAAGAGCGTTCTGAACGAATCCAAGCAGATCGAACGTGCCGCCATGCTCATCAAGATGGGCGCACGCATGCAAGTGCTGGAATCGGAGACCACCCTCTCCTACGAACGCCTGATTCGTCTGTACAAGGAAATTGCTGGCAAGTCTCCTTCCAAGGGACAGCTGCCTTTCTCCACCGACTGGTTCCTGACCTGGCAGGAGAACATCCACAGCTCGCTGTTCCTGAACATCTATGAATACATGTCCAAGGGCGTCAACGCTGACCCCGTGGAAATTCTGACCAAGGCCTATCGCCTCTACACCGAACAGGTGCAGGCATCCAATCTGGAATGCATGCTGTCCTTCACACGTGCATGGCGCCTGATCAAGTTTGTGGACGCCAATATGCTCACCCGCACCAAGTGCAGCAAATGCGGCGGCATGTTTGTGACCGAACTTTATGAAAACGCTCGCCACTATGAATGTGGTCTGTGCAACCCACCAGCGCGCGCTGGCAAGAGCAAGAGTGCAGGCGCATTGATGCTGCACTAAGCCCTGGCGCCATTACCCCTTTCCCCTTCTTGACAGCCCACCATTTGGTGGGCTTTTTTTCATGGATAAGCGCTGCCCGCCCACCCGGCTGCGCAGCGATGCCGGACAATAGCGCCCGTGTCTATCCCTCAATCCTTTCTCCAAGAGCTTCTGTCCCGCGTCGATGTGGTCGATGTGGTGGGCCGCTATGTGCAGCTGAAAAAAGGCGGCGCCAACTTCATGGGCCTGTGCCCTTTTCACGGAGAAAAATCGCCCTCCTTCAGCGTCAGCCCCTCCAAGCAGTTCTACCACTGCTTTGGCTGCGGCAAGAACGGCAATGCCATCAGCTTTCTGATGGAGCACACTGGCATGGGCTTTGTGGAAGCCGTCAACGACCTGGCCAGCCAGGTCGGCATGGTGGTGCCGCAGGAAGACATCAGCCCCCAGGAGCGTGACCGCCAGGCGGCTGCCAAGGTCAAGCAGGCCACGCTCAACGATGTGCTCGAGCGTGCAGGCAACGCCTACCGCACCCAGCTCAAGGCCAGCGCCCATGCGGTGCAGTACCTCAAGAACCGAGGTGTCTCCGGCGCCATTTCCAGCAAATACGGCCTGGGCTATGCCCCTGCAGGCTGGCGCAGTCTGGCCAGCGTCTTTCCGGAATATGACGACCCGCAGCTCGAAGAATCGGGCCTGGTCATCCAGGGTGAAGACGGCAAGCGCTACGACCGCTTCCGTGACCGCATCATGTTCCCCATCCGCGACGTCAAAGGCATGTGCATCGGCTTTGGCGGGCGCGTACTGGGCGATGAAAAGCCCAAATACCTGAACTCCCCTGAAACCCCGCTGTTTCACAAGGGACGCGAACTCTACGGCCTGTTCGAAGCACGCGACGCGCTGCGCAGCATGGGCTACGCACTGGTCACCGAAGGCTATATGGACGTGGTGGCGCTCGCGCAGCTGGGCTTTCCCAACGCGGTGGCCACACTGGGCACGGCCTGCACGCCCGACCACGTGCACAAGCTGTTTCGCTTCACCGACTCCATTGTGTTCAGCTTTGACGGCGACAAGGCCGGTCGCAACGCCGCACGCAAGGCACTGGAAGCGGCCCTGCCCTATGCCAGCGACACGCGCAGCATCAAATTCCTGTTCCTGCCTGCCGAGCACGACCCGGACAGCTTCATCCGCGAACATGGCAGCGATGCTTTTGCACGCCATGTCTCCAACGCCGTGCCGCTCAACCAGTTTCTGATCGAAGCGGCCAGCATTGAATGCGATCTGGGGCAGGCACAGGGCCGCGCCAAGTTCTCCAGCCAGGCTCGTCCCCTGTGGCGTCTGCTGCCTGACGGCGCCTTCAAGCGCCTGGTGCTCGGCGAGATTGCTCAGAAAATCCAGATTGACACCCGCGAGCTGTCTGAGCTGTGGGCGCAGGCTGAAGCCCAGGAAAAACGCTTTCAGCGCGGCAGCGCCGAGCGCTCCAGCTACAGCGCCGCCCCGGCGGCAGCACCAGCCGCCAGCGCGCCTGACTGGGTCAGTGAATTTGCGCCAGCGGGCAGCAATGCCCCCTACTACACCCAGCGCAGCCCCTACACAGGCCGGCGCAACGGCAAATTCCAGCGTGGGGAGCAGCGCCCCATGATGGCCGAGCCACGCGTCGTGCCCTCCACAGGCCCTGATCAGGCGGTGCGCCTGCTGCTGTCGCAGATGCACTTCATGGAACGGCTGGACAACGACGACCTGGACACCCTCGTCAACCTGCCCGCCCCGCACGGCCCGCTGTTCAGCTGGATTGAAAGCCAGTTTCAGGAAAACGGCCCCCAGCCCTGGGCCATCCTCCAGGACCGCATCAGCACCACCCCGCACGGAGCGCTGGCGCACCAGCTCATGAGCGGCCCGCATGGCCATCCCGAAGGCGAGGAGCAGGAGCAATACCAGGAACTGCGCAACATCCTCAGCCCCATGCTGGCGCGGCGCATCAAGGAGTTGGAGACCGAACTGCTCATGGCGCTGGCCTCCAACCCCAGCGACAAAAGCGTGGCAGAGCGCTACCGCAGCCTGCTGGAGCGCCGCAGCCGCCTGCTGGCCACACCTACACAGGGCAACTGAGCCACACAAAAAAGATAGCTTCTTGCGCCGAAATATCGGGCATTTCAGATAGATAAATATCTGAAACCCTTTATTGACCAGCGCAAGAAGCTATTTTTTTCATAGAAATCCCGGTAAAACCCTTGCTTCTGACGCTGTCATGCTGCTCAACGCGCCTGCATGCACTTGAGCAGCACCAAAAAAATTCCTTGCACAACAAGCACTTGCTGCAAAAAAGCCCGACACTTGCAAGCACCTCTAAAAATATTTACGAAAAAAATGCGCTTACCTCTTGCAATTTCTGACGAACGCTATAATTGATCAATTACTGGCAAGAGCGACAGCAGCACCTCCGGCCCGGGCCCCGTGATGGAATCACGTGTTGGCAGCAATTGCATGGCCCAATTTCCGCAAGGACTGCACACCAAATGATC
>JAEZZU010000090.1 GCA_023418355.1 Pseudomonadota bacterium
CCTCGGGCCTTCAATGCTGCGTTGTACGCTTTCCAGTTTGTGGTGCGGTAGCGCCGCTTGCCCCAGTTCGATTCACTCATTCGATGAGGCTACCGCAGTTGAGTGCTCGAATTGTGCAACAAAGCCGCATCAATGCAAAACGGTTCATCCTTGCAAGCTGCGTACAGATGCAACTTAACATAATATACATTGTATTTATTTCGTTTATTGGCACAGGGTAAGCACCGATTGGGCTATTTGGTTGCTTGTGCAACTATTTGAGCACTCATCGAAGTTTGATTGCTCAACGCCTTTTGCCCCACAGCCATGCACCAGCCAGATTCCACACCTCGTCCATCGATCTACTACGACTACCAGGTCTTTCAGCCATGGTTGCCCAGTGCACATGGCACACAAAGCCGTCAGCACGTCGTGATTGTTGGCAGCGGCCCATCGGGCATGGTGACGGCGCTGGAGCTGGCGCGCTACGGTGTCGCCAGCGTGGTGCTGGAGTCAGAACTGCAGGTGTCTGCAGGCAGCCGCGCCATTGTGTTTACCCGTCGCAGCATGGAGATCCTGCAGCAAGTCGGCGTGGCGGACCGTATGCTGGAAAACGGTCTGCCATGGCAGTTTGGTAATTCTTACTACCGCGGCCAGCGCGTTTTCCGCATGGAAGCTCCGCACGATGCGGATGATCGCTTTGGCCCCATGCTCAATATCCAGCAGCAATACATGGAGCAATACCTGCTGGAAGCCTGCGAGGCATCGCCATTGATTGACTTCCGCTGGGGCAACAAGCTGGTCAAAGTCAGTCAGGACGCACAAACGGCCACGCTGGAAATCGATACCCCCGAAGGCACTTACACACTGGAAACGGATTGGCTGGTTGCGGCCGATGGCGGACGGTCCAGCATCCGCCAGGGCTTTGGCCTGAAGATGGAAGGCGCCTCCTATGAAGGTCTGTTTGTGATTGCAGATATCAAGGTTGATCTGCCACTGCCTACCGAGCGCCTGGCGTTCTTTGATCCGGAGTGGAACCCCGGCAATACCATCCTCATGCACCGTGAGCCCCATGGCATCTGGCGTCTGGACTATCAGCTGCCAGCAGGTGAAACGCCTGAAGAGGCCTTGGCTCCGGAATCGCTGAAGGCACGCATCGATGCACAGCTGGCCATGATTGGCTATCCAGGTATTGCCTGGGAACTGGACTGGTCGTCGGTCTACTCAGCCCGCACGCTGACGCTGCCCAGTTATATCCATGGCCGCACGCTGTTTACGGGCGATGCTGCCCACCTCCTCCCCATCTTTGGCGTGCGCGGAGCCAACACAGGGTTTCAGGATGCGCAGTCGCTGGCCTGGCACCTGGCCATGGTGGTGCAAGGCCGTGCAAAGTCCAGCCTGCTGGAAAACTACAGCCGCGAGCGCGTAGGCGCTGCACGCGAAATCATTGATGAGGCTGGCAAAAGCACGCGCTTCATGACACCGCCCACCAAGGGATTCCGACTGCTGCGCGATGCCGTGCTGTCTCTGTCATTGACGCAGGAGTTTGTGCGCCCCCTGTTCCACTGGCGCACGTCCCGCCCGCATGCCTACGAGCACTCTGCCCTCAACAGCCCATGTGATGACAACGCCCTCTTCGCTGGTGGCCTATCCCATGGCGCACCGCCGCAGAACATCCGCCTGGGTGAAGACCAGTTCCTGCTGGACAAACTGGGCGCGGCTTTTGAACTGCTGTATTTCACGGATGCCGAATCGTTGCCCACGGACATTCAGGATGCAGTGGCAGGCATTCAAACGGCTGGCATGCCGCTGCGCGTCACCGCCATTCGCCGCAACGGCACCGCCAGTGTTCAGGGGGCTGACCAGACCTTGCTGGATCCTGCGGGCCAAGTTCACCTGCGCTATGGCGTAACGCAGGCAGGCAGTGCTTACCTGCTGCGACCTGATCAGCACGTCTGCGGCCGCTGGCTGCAGCTCGATGCGCAGCGTCTGCAAGCCACTTTTGCCCATATCCAACAATGTTGAACCGTCTGGAGACGACCGCCATGACACGTAACCCCAACACCTCCAGCCTGGCCGATACCGAAGCCATCTACGATTTGCTGGCCGAGGCCATTGACCAGGCTGGCCCCGAAAAGGCAGAGCTTTTCCTCACCAAGCTGGCTTTGCTGCAGGCCCACGCCATTGGCCATGTACCCAGCGTGCAGCAACATGTGAACACGGCCTTGCAGGATCTGTGAGTATCACTGGCAAGTCTGCATAACTATTCAGCACACACAGGAGACAAACACCATGCTGATTCAAAAAATTCACCACGTCGCCTACCGCTGCAAAGACGCCAAAGAGACCGTGGAGTGGTACACAAAGCATCTGGGCATGAAGTTCGTGCTGGCCATTGCCGAAAACGAAGTGCCCTCCACCAAGGCCCCCGATCCTTATATGCACGTGTTTCTGGATGCCGGCAACGGCAATGTGCTGGCTTTCTTTGAGCTGCCAACGAAACCCGCCATGGGCCGCGATGAAAACACGCCGTCCTGGGTGCAGCACCTGGCCCTGAAGGTGGAGTCGCTCGACGTGCTGAAGGCCACCAAAGAACGCCTGGAGTCCGAGGGCATCCAGGTCATCGGCCCTGTAGACCACACCATTTTCTACTCCATCTACTTCTTTGACCCCAACGGCCACCGGCTGGAACTGGCTGCAGATGTAGGCACACCCGAGATGTACGAAAAGCTGGACACCGTGAAGTGGGACATGCTGCAGGAGTGGAGCGAAACCAAGCGCGCCCCCAAGCATGCAGCATGGATGCATGACGGCAGCATGCGCAAGCAGTAAGCCTTCTGCTTTCCATATTCCATTTCCTCCGCAGCGCTGGCACCTGTGCCGCTGCGGCTTTTGCATTGGTACTTTCCCACCGCTTGACGAACTTTGCCATGACTGATTTTTTGAACGAAACCCATCACCCCGAACTGCACAGCTGGGTAGCCAGCGCCAATGTGGCAGGTAGCGACTTTCCCATCCAGAACCTGCCTTTTGCCAGTTTCAGGCGCAGTGGCAGCGGCGAGTCCTTTCGCATCGGTGTGGCGATTGGCACTGAAATTCTGGATCTGACGGCTGCCGCAAAGACGGGCGTTTTTTCCGGGCAAGCTGCAGATGCCTTGCAGGCGGCAGCCCAGCCCAGCCTGAATGCACTGATGGCACTGGGCAAACCCTATTGGAGCGCCCTGCGTCTGGCCCTGTCGCGCGCTTTGCGCGAGGGTGCGGCTGAACAAGCCGCCCTGCAATCTTGCCTGGTGCCACAGGCGGAAGTGGAATATGCCCTGCCCGCACAGATTGGCGACTACACGGACTTCTACACCTCTATCTACCACGCCACCAACATCGGCCGCCTCTTCCGCCCAGACAACCCATTGATGCCGAACTACCAGTGGGTGCCAATTGGCTACCACGGGCGCGCATCCAGCGTGGTGATTTCAGGGGAAAACTTTGCCCGCCCATGCGGCCAGATCAAAGCGTCTGATGCAGCCGCCCCCGTGCTTGCGCCTAGCAAGCGTCTGGATATTGAGCTGGAACTGGGTGTATTCATTGGCAGCGGCAATGCGCTGGGCCAGCCGATTGCGTTGAACCAGGCTGAAGACCATGTGTTTGGCATCTGCCTGCTCAATGACTGGTCGGCACGCGACATCCAGGCCTGGGAATACCAGCCGCTGGGCCCATTCTTGGCCAAGAACTTTGCCACCACGATTTCTCCCTGGGTCGTCACACTGGAGGCACTAGCCCCCTACCGCGCACCTTTTCAGCGCCCTGCAGAAGACCCGCAGCCCCTGCCCTATCTGGACAGCGCAGACAACCGCAGTCACGGTGCCCTCGATATTCAGCTGGAAGTGGGCCTGCAAACCAGCCAGATGCGCCAGCAGGATCCTCAGGCCGAAGCACGCATCTGCCGCACCAGCTATCGCCACGCTTACTGGACCATGGCGCAGATGGTGACGCACCACACCGTTAATGGCTGCAACCTGCAACCCGGCGACTTGCTAGGTACGGGCACCCTCTCCGGCCCCACACTGGATCAGGCTGGGGCGCTGATTGAGTTGACCAGCGGTGGCAAGCACCCATTGCAGCTGCCCAATGGAGAGCAGCGCACCTTCCTAGAAGATGGTGATGCGGTGGTGCTGCGCGGCTGGTGTGAAAAAGAAGGCTTTGCGCGCATCGGTTTTGGTAGCTGCTGGGGCACGATTCTCCCCGCCAAACAGCCAGTTTGAGCAAGGACAACGCAATGCAGCACTACAACTACTTTCGCAGTGGGACCTCCCACCGCCTGCGCATTGCGCTGAACCTCAAAGGGGTCAGCGCCGAATACATGCCCGTCGATCTGCGCGCAGAAGCACACCTGCAGACCGACTTCACCACCGTGAACCCCCAGGGCCTGGTGCCTGCCCTGGTGCTGGACAGCGGTGAAGTGCTGACGCAGTCCCCCGCCATCATTGAATGGCTGGAAGAGCGTTACCCTGAGCCCCCGCTGCTGCCAGCCGCACCTGAAGCACGTGCGCATGTGCGTGCTCTGGCGGCGCTGGTAGGCTGCGACATTCACCCGGTGAACAACCGCCGCATTCTGGAATATTTGCGCCATCAGTTCGGTGCCAATGAAGCAGCCATCAACCAGTGGTGTGGCCACTGGATCACCGCAGGCTTTGACGCCTATGAAGCACTGCTGGCCCAGCATGGGCAGACAGGCCTCTACAGCTGGGGTGACAGTCCCACACTGGCGGATGTCTATCTGATTCCCCAGGTGGAAAGCGCGCGCCGCTTCAAGGTCGATGTGTCACGCTGGCCCAAAATTGCCGCTATAGATGCTGCCTGTGCCAAACTGCCTGCGTTTGCCCAGGCTTCGCCCTGGGTACAACCGGACGCACCGGCTTAACAACATCAGGGGCTGTATCCACAGCCCCTGATGTTCCATAGAAAAACACCCTGCATGCTCCAGGCACTGCAGGGCGTTTTTCTTGGCAATTGAGCTTCAGGCAGTTTCGGTCACCAAGGTGCCACGGCGGATCTGGTCACGCTCGAGCGATTCAAACAACGCCTTGAAGTTACCTTCTCCAAAACCTTCGTCGTTCTTGCGCTGAATAAATTCAAAGAAGACAGGACCCAGCAGGGGCTGCGAGAAGATTTGCAGCAGCAGTCGCTTTTCGCCATTGGCAGTGGTGCCATCCATCAAGATGCCGCGCGTCTGCATCTCGGCAACGGGCTGGCCGTGGCCAGGCATGCGCTCTTCCAGCATTTCGTAGTAGATGTCATTCGGCGCAGTCATCAGCGGCACACCGGCCATTTGCAGGGCATCCACACTGGCGATGAGATCATCCGTCAGCAAGGCAATGTGCTGAATGCCTTCGCCGTTGAACTGCATCAGGAACTCTTCAATCTGGCCACCGTTCTTGCCGGACTCTTCATTGAGCGGGATGCGAATCATGCCATCAGGGGCTGTCATGGCCTTGGATGTCAGGCCTGTGTATTCGCCCTTGATGTCGAAGTAGCGAATCTCCCGGAAGTTGAACAGGCGCTCATAGAAATCCGCCCAGAACGCCATGCGCCCCTTGTACACGTTGTGCGTCAGGTGATCGATGACCTTGAAGCCATGGCCCACAGGGTGACGATCTACGCCTTCGAGGTACTCAAAGTCGATGTCATAAATGCTCTTGCCATCTTCAAAACGGTCAATCAGATACAGAGGCGCACCACCAATGCCCTTGATGGCAGGCAAGCGCAACTCCATCGGACCTGTAGGAATTTCGATGGGCTGTGCGCCCAGCTCCAGCGCACGGTTGTATGCGTAGTGCGCATCTTTGACGCGGAAAGCCAGACCGCAGGCACTGGGGCCATGCTCTGCGGCAAAGTAGCTGCCAATGCTCTTGGGCTCGCGGTTGACGATGAAGTTGATGTCTCCCTGGCGATAAAGGACCACATCTTTGGAACGGTGCTTTGCGACCAGCGTAAAGCCCATGCGCTCAAACAAGGGCTCCAGCACTTGCGCCATGGGAGAAGCGAACTCCACGAACTCGAAGCCGCACAGGCCCATGGGGTTGTCATACAAATCTGCCATTTCTGTCTCCTTGGAGGATTGCATGCGTAACGCGTGATGAACGCTCATACATGCAAAAAGATTTCTTCACTGCTCTTGCCGCGCAGACCTGCAGTCACTGCTTTCAAAGCCTGAAGGTCAGCTGCTTTGCATTAGATAAAGTCTAAAAATCCAGCCCCACAAAGAGTTTTTATTTGAAGTACTGGATTTCCCGTAAGTACCAAATAAAAATTCATCAAAAGCCTTATAAGAGAGAAAATATTTCCATGAATGAGACAAGCGTCACACTGGACCGCATCGACCAGAAAATACTTGCCCACCTGCAGACCCACGCACGTGCCACCAATCTGGAGCTCGCGCAGGTGGTGCAGCTCTCCCCCGCACAATGCCACCGGCGTCACAAGCGGCTCGAAGAACTCGGCTTGATCCGTGCTTACGAGGCACGGCTGGAACCTGCCGCACTCGGCTGGAGCGTGACGGCTTTCATCCATGTCTCCATGGAGCGCAGCCACGTTCGCGAGCTGGAGCAGTTTCTGGTGCATGTACGGCAATTGGCTGAGGTGCTGGAGTGCTACTCCGTGACAGGCGACTTTGACTATGTGCTCAAAGTCACTGCGCGTGATCTGCCATCGCTGTCACGTTTTCTCATGGGCACCCTCATGCGACTGCCCGGTGTGGCGTCCGTGCGCTCGAGCGTGTGCATGGATGAAATCAAATGCACCAGTGCGCTGCCAGTGGCGCCATGAACTACCGGACTGCGGAAAACACCGCCCTTAATTGATTTTCCAAGGTGTTGCCACCTGAATCATCAAGTGGAGCGAGGAAACTCGGGAAACCTCTTGGTTGCGCGCGCAACCTTCACCTTTACAGTCTCCGTGTTGCTGCCACAAGGCAACACCATTCCAACCAGAAAAAAAGGAACCTGAAGGTTCCACGGAGACGTTTTCATGTCCTTAGCCCGACGCAGTTTGCTCATTTCCTCCTTGCTCATGCCCCTGATCACATGGGCAGACAACTACCCCAGCAAAGCCATTGAATGGGTGGTCCCCTACGCCGCAGGCGGTGGTACTGACGTGGTGGCACGCGTGCTCAGCGAGCCCATGGGCAAGGCCTTGGGTCAGTCCATCATCGTGATCAACAAACCTGGCGCCGCAACCAATATCGGGGCGGATGCCGTAGCCCGCTCCCAACCTGATGGCTACACCATTCTGACGGGCGACACAGGCACCTTGGCTGCCAACCCCTACCTCTACAAAAAGCTCAGCTACAGCGCGGAAAAGGATTTCGCTCCGGTTGGTCTGCTGGTGCGCTTTCCCATGCTGCTCGTGGTCAACAGCGAGTTGCCCATCAAGAACTACGCGGAATTCGTGGAATGGGCCAAACAGCAGGCAAAGGGCGTGTCCTACGGCACGCCAGGTGCTGGCAGCCCGCACCATCTCGCCATTGAGCTGCTGCGCGCGCAAAGTGGCTTGAACTTTGTGCACATTCCCTACCGCGGCTCTGCACCTGCAGTGCAAGATGTGGTGGCTGGCCAGCTGCCCTTCATGTTCGTAGACACGGCCGCTGGCATTCAGCACGTGCAAGGCGGCAAGATTCGCGCCATTGGTGTGGCCAGCCCGGCCCGCCTGCCAACGCTGCCCGACGTGCCCACACTGGACGAGCAAGGCCTCAAAGGCTTCGAAGCCTATGCATGGCAAGGCATTGTGGCGCCGGCTGCCACACCCAAGGATCGCGTCGCCAAGCTCTCCGATGCATTGCAGGCAGCGCTGAAACAGCCTGAGATTGTTGCCAAGCTGGAAGGCATGGCGCTGGAAGTCACACCCAGCACCGCCCAGGAAATGGACGCCTATGCCAGCGCCGAACGCAGCAAGTGGCGCAAGGTGATTGAAGACAGCCAAATCACACTGGACTGAGTCCGCCCCAGCAGATCCGCTTGTGCTGCTGTGCGCAGGTGGAGAAAATTGAGCCCACCAAGATCTCACCTTACCAAGGCCTGCCACCCGTTTTCTGGCAGGCCTTTGGTTTGAATGAAAGCCATGAATTCACGCGAACATACTGACTGGGTGCCTCTGGACAGGACATATACCCACCGCATACACACGCTGATGAAGCTGGCCGACCGCATCACGCAGATCGCTTACGAGCAGGAGTCTGGCATTCCCGCCCACGAGGCGCGCTGCCTGGCAGCCATTGGCAATTTTGCGCCGCTGTCCGTGAAGGATCTGGCGCGCTGTGCCAATCTGGATAAAGCTCAGGCCAGCCGTGCGGCTCAGGCTCTGGTGGAAAAAGGCCTGATTCTCAAAGAAAGCAGCCCCACCGATGGGCGTGGTGTGGTGCTCAACCTCACTGCGCAAGGCGCTGAGGTGTGGATGCGCACCATGCGGCTGGTCACGCGCCGTAATCAGGAAATCACGGCCTGCCTCAACGTAGAGGAAGCCCATCAGCTGGACCTGATTCTGGATAAGCTCGTGGCCCACGCGCGTTGCGATCAGAAGTAATTGCCTGAGCAGCAGGCAATATTTCATAGCTGTTATTCAGCAGCGGCCTACTTTATGCACAATATACGCATATGAGAATCCTTCACACCATGCTGCGCGTTGGCAATCTCCAGCGCTCTATCGATTTCTACACCAAGGTGCTGGGCATGCAATTGCTGCGCACCTCGGAAAACCCAGAGTACAAGTACTCGCTGGCCTTTCTGGGCTATGAGGGTGGCAACCCCAACCAGGCCGAGATTGAGCTGACCTACAACTGGGGCACTGAAAGCTATGACATGGGCACGGCCTATGGTCACATCGCCATCGGTGTGCCTGACGCCTATGCAGCCTGCGACAAGATTCGCGCTGCAGGCGGCACCATCACGCGTGAAGCGGGCCCCGTCAAGGGCGGCTCTACCGTGATTGCTTTTGTGGTGGACCCTGACGGCTACAAGATTGAACTGATCGAGCGCAAGGACGATACAGGCACAGGCACTGGTCTGCGCTAAACCCTGACGCCTCGGTCAAAAACGCCCGGCCTGCTTACGCACCGGGCGTTTTTTTATTTCTTCAGCAGCGAGACTTCCACCCGGCGGGCTTCTGCCAGATCCTGCGTGTCCTGGGCTACGGCTGGTTTGTTCAGCTGCATGGCAGACACGGGTACCCCCAGATCTGCAAGGCGTTTTTGCACTTCAAGTGCACGTTTTTTGGCCAGCACAGCGTTCTGCTGGGGATTGCCGGTCTGGTCATGAAAACCGGCGATCTGAATCTTCTGCCCTTCGCGCCACGTCTCTGCAATGGCCTGCAAGCCCTGGTCTGCACTTTGGCGCAGTTCCGCACGGCTGGCAGCAAAGAAGAACTTCACCTTGTCCTGCTCTACGCGATATGCGGGTGTACCTTCCTGTACCACGGCCGATGGTGCCAGTGCAGGTGGTTCATAAGCATGTGGCGTCAGCGCTGCTTGCTGGAAAGTACCAGTACTGGAGCTGATGGCAGCTGAGGGGCCATCATTGGAAGCATCAGCTTCAACAGAAAAAGCCACAAGCATGGCAATGGCTGCAGCAAAGGCAGCAAGTGGCAGCAAAGGAGGATGGGCAGCGGCGCTGAACTGTGACATGGGCAGGATCTTGCAAGCGAACGGATGTGCGCAGTGAGCGTAGAGGAAACGACTTAAGTGTTACGGGAAATTGTAAAAAAATCTATACATCGGTTAGATGTTTTTACTGCAGAACATCAAAAAAATGCCTAGAGACTTCCCTTGCATGGACACTTTCACGGTACACAATCAGCTCCATGAGCCAAATTTCGACCCACATTGCTGATTTGCGCAAGAGCTACGAACGCGCGGAGCTCAACGAAGCGGCTTCGCATGCGGACCCGCTGCAGCAGTTTGACCAGTGGCTGCAGGAAGCCATCAAGGCAGAAATTGCCGAACCCAATGCCATGACGGTAGCCACCGTGGGCAGCAACCTGCGGCCCAGCACACGTATCGTGCTCATCAAAGGCTATGACGAGCGAGGCATTGTCTGGTACACCAACTACGACAGCCGCAAGGGCAAGGAACTCGCAGGCAATCCTTTTGCTGCCCTGCAGTTTCACTGGGTAGAGCTGGAACGCGTGGTGCGTATCGAAGGCCGCGTTGAACGTGTAAGCGCTGAGGAAAGCGATGCCTATTTCAACAGCCGCCCGCTTGACTCACGCATCGGCGCCTGGGCCAGCCCACAGAGCCAGGTCATCAGCAGCCGCAGTGTGCTGGTGACAAATGCCGCCAAATACGGTGCACAGTTCCTGCTGAACCCACCCCGCCCTCCGCACTGGGGAGGCTTCCGGCTCGTGCCTGACAGCTGGGAATTCTGGCAGGGCCGCAAAAGCCGCCTGCATGACCGCCTTCACTATGAACTAAGAAACGGTGAGTGGGTGCGAGAGCGTCTGGCCCCCTGATTTCGACGGTTCAAAAATTCAAGCTTTCCAATGTAGGAATCTTGAATACATTTCATGTAAACTAGATTCAAAACACCCAAAAAGATAGCTGCCAGCGCTTGAAAATATTGACTTTCAGATAGTTATGTCTTTGAAGTCAAAGAAAATTCAGCGCAAGCAGCTATCTTTTTTATTGAATCGCGCTGATCAACAGCAGCATCAAAGGCACCGTCACAAGACAGCACATGGTGCCCAGTGCAATGCTCGCCGTGACCTCATCTTCCGCCACGCCATAGCGCTGGGCAAACATCAGCACATTCGCGCCCGTGGGCAATGCTGCAGCCAGTGCCATGGCTGCCATGGGAATGCCCTGCAAGTGCATGCACCAGGCCACCGCCAGAAATACCAAGGGGTGAATCACAATCTTGATGCCAGCCATGCGCAGTGCAGGTTTGAGCAGACTGCCAATACGGCTGTATGCCAGCGTCACGCCCACCAGCAGCAGCGCCATGGCGCCGAGCGCTGAGCCCAGCAGCTGTAGAGGTTTGTCGATCACAGCTGGGATAGCCCACCCTGTCTGCGCAAACAGCAGGCCCGCAATAATCGGCAGCGGTACAGGGTGCACGATGCTGTTTTTCATGGCCTGCCCCAGTGTTCGCAGCAGCCCCTGCGGCCGCCCTGCCCCGCTGCGCTGTCTGGCCTGAGCCACTTCCAGAATCAAGGTCCCACTGCCCAGCAGCACCAGCGCGTGCACGGAAATCAGCGTCAGCAGAACCACCAGCCCTTCCTTGCCCAGCACCAGACCAATGAGCGGGATGCCAATCATCACGTTGTTGCTGAAGGTATGGCCCAGCGCGCGTGTTGCAGCCAGGGTGTTAAAGCCGTTGACCAGCAAGGTGCCTGCGAAGACCAGCCCGGCTGCCATGAAATACACCACGATGGGCTTGAAATCCAGCTCCGACAGTTGCACGCTGGCCATGGTGCGAAACAGCAGCGCCGGGGTCAGCACATAAAACACCAGATGCGACAGATCGCGGATGGCCGTAGCCCGGATCCAGCCCAGCTTGGCGGCGAGCACACCGCTCATGATGATCAGAACAACAGGCAGCAAAGCCGTCAGCGCAGGGGAATCCACGTTGCCACACCCATAAAAAAGCCGAGGCACGCACCCTGCGTACCTCGGCTTGGCATCTTAAGAAGATTTCAGGATATGGACGGACAAACTGGCGACCGATTTCAGCGATCGCCGTGCTGGCTACGCAGCATTGCATGGATACAGACAAGGCTTGTCTGCATCCCCAAATATGCATAAAAAATGGCTTCAGCGCTGATGCAGCAAGCGCTAGCAGCTATGTTTTTAGGAAAAATCAGACCGTCACACGCGGTGGAGCACGTGCTTCAAAGGCCGTGAATGCGGCTGGCAGTGTTCGCTCATCGGAATGCCAGGCTGGCACGGCATGCGGCAGGCCATGGGGCGTCGGCACCAGCGCAGAGGGCTGATCGCAGCCGAGGTTGAGCTGGTCAAAAACCAGACACTCGAGCACAGAGTGGTCGCCAAACAGCGCGTGCCCAGCGTCATTCCATGCGGTAGCTTGTGGCAGTTCAGGTGCGTGCAGCACCTTGTGCATGCGCCCCAGCGCTGGTGCCACCACCAGAGCCAATGCCAACCACCACGCCATCCAGAACGTGCGCAGTTGGTGCATGCGGGTCAACAAAGTCATGGCAAATGCACTTGTGAAAGCAAGCCCTGCACTCAATGGCTGTGGCGCATGCCGCAGTTCTTGCCCAGCGCCAGGCCCTTGCAGCTGGTTTGCAGCTGCTTCTGGCAGTCATCGTAGTTTTTGCCCTGTTCCAGGCACTGTGCAGCCTGCTCATGGGCGCGTGCCATGCCACGGTGGCGCTCGATGTCTTCGAGGGTGTGCTTGTCCAGCTGGCTGGATGCTGGAGCTGCATGGTCATGCGCATGCTCATCCTTGGCATGGTCGTGGTCATGTGCAAACGCAGGGGCGCTCAGTGCCAGAGCGGCGGCGAATACGCAAAGCAGTGATTTCATGGAGTGAAGTCCTTGGAAGTGAAAGATGAAAGAAGCAAACGTGCTGCGTGTGGCGCTCATGCAGGGTTTTGTGCACATTGCGCACACTCGCCATGCATGGCTACGTCAATACTGGGATTGCGCACACCTGCGCTGTGTGCCAGTGCCTGGCGCAGCGCCTGCAGCGCTGACTGCACGGCGGCTGAGCCCTGGTCCAGACTGAAGTGCTGGTGGCAGCGGGTGCATTCGAGTTGCGGCACATCGCCGGCGTACTCTGCTGCGTGCAGCCAGTAACGCGTCACCCGCGAAGCATCCACGCTACGCTGCAGCAAACCCGCCTGCACAAACCGGTCCAGCGCCCTGTACACGGTCACGCGGTTGACCACCACGCCACGCGCCTGCAAGGCGGCTTCGACCGTGCTTTCGGTCCAGCCCTGCTCGGGCTGCTGCGGCAGCAGCTCCAGCATGGCCAGCACCGCACGCGTAGCACGCATGCCAGCAGGCAGTCGCAGTGGTGTAGAGGGAGAAACAACAGGCATAGGCAATTCCATGGCATTGCTAACGCAACACAGTTGCAATTATGCCTGTTGCAATTGCAGTGTCAGTCGTCCTGCTTCACGTGCTGCGCAAAGGTGTGCAGGAACTTCTGCACCTTGGGGCCGACCACGTAGGCGCAATAGCCCTGGAATGGATTGCGCGCAAAGTAGTCCTGGTGGTAGCCCTCGGCAGGCCAGTAGCTGTCCAGGGGCTGCACCTCCGTCACCACAGGCACACCGAAAAGATTCTGCGCATTGAGCTGCTGCACAAAAGCCTGGGCCTGCTGCAGCTGTGCATCGGTGGTGGTGTAGATGGCGCTTCGGTACTGCGTGCCTACATCGTTGCCTTGGCGATTGAGTGTGGTGGGGTCGTGCGTACCAAAGAAGATCTCCAGCAGCTGCTCCAGCGCGATCTGCGCCGGGTCAAATTCCACTTTGAGCACTTCGGCATGCCCGGTCGTGCCTTCACACACCTGCTCGTAGCTGGGGTTGGGCACATGGCCATTGGCGTAACCGCTTTGCACATCCAGCACGCCACGAACGCGGTCGAACACAGCTTCCGTGCACCAGAAACAGCCGCCGCCGAAATAGATGGTTTCCTTCATGCCCTGTTTGTACACGCTGTCATCCCGGGCGGTGTACCGGCGAGATGCTTATCCATGTAGGAAGCAACCCTCACTTGACGCGCACGGTTGCACTTTCTAAGATTCCAGCTAATGACCGTCTGGTCATTTTCTTTTTCTCCATCGCACTGACACCCGGTGAACACTTCTTCCACCCGCCGTACCCGCCGCAAAGCAGCACGCCCGGCTGAACTGCTGGCAGCGGCCACGCGCCTGTTTGTGGAAAAAGGCTATGCGGCCACACGTGTGGAAGAAGTGGCAGCGCTGGCCAATGTCTCCAAGGGCACCCTGTTTTTGTACTACCCCAGCAAAGAAGCCTTGCTCAAGGCTGTGGTGCGAGAAAACATTGCCGGGCGCTTTGCCGAATGGCAGGCCGAGCTGGAAAGCTTTACGGGCAGCACGGCCGAGCTGGTGCGCTACGCCTTTACCGTCTGGCTGGAGCGCATTGCCAACACCGAAGCGGGCGGCATCTACAAGCTGATGACCAGCGAGTGCTGCAACTTCCCTGAGCTCGCCACCTTCTACCTGCAGGAAGTGATTTACCCCGGACAGGCGCTGGTGCGCCGCATTCTGGAACGCGGTATTGCACGCGGCGAGTTCCGGCCCATTGACCTGGACGCTGGCGTGCACCTGATCATGACGCCCATGTTCTCCTACATCCAGTGGAGACATTCCATGGGTGTGCACTACCCCGAATCGCTGGGCATCAGCGACACGGCGTACTTCGATATTCACGTTGACAACCTTCTGCGCGGCCTTGCCGCACCATCCGCATGACGCAGACTTCTTCTTCCTCTTCCTTTCGTGTGCCGAAATGGATGTGGCTGCTGGCCATTATTTCTGTCATTGCCATCGCAGCTGGCGTCTGGCGAGCGGTCGATGGCAGAAGCGCAA